>NZ_JACJOR010000530.1:0-33558 GCF_014695615.1 Leptolyngbya sp. FACHB-711 | reverse complement strand
CAAACTTTTCTCAAGTCAATCGAGCGACGCGCGCAGACTCCCCACATTTCTTAATGAGTAATTTGTATTCTAGTCGGACTCGTTCTGAACACCCTGAATAAAGCCATCTGAACAAAACCATCTGAAACTGCGATCGCTGCGATTAACGATTCTCTATCGCCAACATACCTTGCTTTAAGCAGGTTGAAAATCTGCCATTCGCGTGAGGCGGATTTGTGCCAGGGTAAAAATGACCGGAATGACACGACTGTAATTAGTTGCGACAGTACGCCATCCCAGATCGGCAAAAAACCACATCCACAACGCAGGACCGACGAACGCCAGCAGGCTACGAGCAGCCCCATATCGAGCCGCGTTAACCGCCATCCCACGGGATGCTACCTGGAGCGCAGCCTGATTTTGGATTTGAGCTGCAACTGCCGCTCCGCCGTGGACGACCGCCTCTTTTGCGACCTGATACGTTGCCCAGTGAATCGCAAACTGCCGGGCTAAAATCTGCAACAGCCAGGGACGAATCATAGAATTGACCGCTAGCGCACTGCCTCCCTTCAGCAGCAGGCCCACCGGATCATTTTGAGGCGATCGAGGCAATTGCTGAGCCAACTGCGATTCATTGACCACCTGCTGAATCTTGCCATTGAGTACCCGTTTTTCTGAGGCAGGCAGATTTTCCCAGGCGCGGTGCAGCAGATACAAAAAAATCTCGGCTTCTAGCTCTTCGGTGGTGAAGCTCTGGGAGTAGGGAAGCTTGAGATAGCGGCAGACCCGTACCAGAATTTGGCGATAGCTGATATCCGACGACTTGCGGCGCAGCACAGTTACACCATCCGCCGCCAGAAACCGAAATCGTTCTTCGATCGCGTCAATCTGCGCTTGGCGGGATTGGCTGCATACTTCGATCGGCTGAGGCGTGTAAACATAGTCAAGCGGATTAAATCGACGGCGAAATAGAATTTCGGTTAGGAGATGGAGTTCTTCGTCGTTTGCCAATTCCAGAGGCACTCTTAATTCGTCCAATGCTCCACCCTCCTCCATCATCCCGTGAACGTAATTTTTGAGAGATTTTTAATCGTAAATTCAGTGGCTATAATTTGACAGCCATTTCCCCATATTCTACTGAAAGATAGAGGATTTCATCCGAGGGACATCAATGGAAAGTGTGGATGTCGCTGTAATTGGGGCAGGACTAGCAGGGTTAACCTGTGCCCAGCAACTTCGGCAAGCAGGCTATCAGGTCATTGTGCTGGAAAAATCACGCGGATTGGGCGGCAGAGCAGCCACCCGACGATTGCTCGACACCTGCGCCGACCACGGGTTGCGTTATCTGGACGAGCAGGGCAACCGATCGCAGGAATTCATCGATCGGCTACTGAGCGCGGGCGTGATAACTCGCTGGACAGAAGTAGCTCATACCCTAAATACCTCTGGGCAGATCAGAGCCGATGCTACACCCTCGCCTCGCTACATTGCACCTGCGGGCATGAGTGCGATCGCAAAAGAGCTGGCGATCGATCTAGATGTGCGGCGAAATCAGCGAGTGGGGTCAATTTTTCCCACCCGGCAGGGCTGGAAATTTACGATCGAAGCTGAGCAGACAATCGCTGCTCCGGTGGTTGCTCGATCGTTGGTAGTTGCCATTCCTGCACCGCAGGCACTCGCCTTACTGGAGCCAATCGCTGATTCCGAAGCGTTCGCTGATTTTGAAGAATTAGAAGAATTAAAAGAAATGCAGCTCAAGCTGCGATCGGTTCAGTTTGACCCCTGCATAACTGCAATTGCCGTTTACCCCGCAGCGCGACTGGCTGACTTACAAGCCGTTGTTTGGAAAGCCCTGACGCTGGAGAGCGATCCGATTTTGAAATGGATTGGGTTAGACAGCAGCAAACGCCCCAACGCTACTCAGCCCGTTTTGGTGCTGCACAGCACTGCTGCTTTTGCAGAACAGATTTTTGATGCGCCGGATCTGCGAGCGATCGGTCAACAGATACTCGATCGGGCTGCCCAGCGGTTAATGCCCTGGTTCAACGCGGCGGAGTTACTTCAGGTTCACCGCTGGCGATATGCATTTGTGAGGCAATTCCTCACCGAATCCTGCCTGATCAGTCGAGTGCCGCTGCCGATCGTCTGCTGTGGGGAATGGTGCGGTGGACAACAGGTAGAAACCGCATTAGCCTCTGGGGCAGCCGCAGCCGTGCAGATTGAGACAATGCTTAATAAGAATTGAGGGGCGATGTCGCTGAACGAATGACGCAGGACGCTCTCAGTGCTTTGGGTTTAATTGTTTTGGGTTTAATCCTGTCCTTTTACTTACCCCGCACCTGACGATTTCTCTCAACTGCTTTACTGCTGCCAAGATGCAATCCGTGAATTCCAGGTTCATCCGCTAACTATCAGCAACCATTACTAATATTGCTCTGTAAAATTACGATCGCTGCTTTTTCCGTATTTTTTGGAGTTCTTTGTTTCTTAATTAAGCAGTTATGAACTGCGAAGCGAATTTGTCAAAGTTATGACAGGTTTATTCGCGGCACGGGGAAAGCTAGGGCAGAAGCAATTGGGCAATCGATATGCAAACAAGAGCCGATCGTGATAGCCAACTGGGCGGAGCAAAACTCCTTGGCTCTTCTGCCAAAGGTTCTCTAAAGCAGAAAACTGACCTGGATGATCTTTATCGCTTTAGCGTTAATGGACGCAGTCGTGTCGACCTTGCACTGACAGGGCTTGCAAAAAAGACCAATGCAAATATCGAGCTATATCGACTGGCGCGCCCGTTGCGTCAAGTTGTCCGCAGCATTGGCAAAATCGACTTTAGACAACTCCGAGGAAATCAGCGACGGGGAAATTTGCAGCTTGTCGGAGCATCCAGACAGGGTGGTAACCGCAATGAACTGATCAGTACAGAACTGGAGTCGGGCGATTACATTGTGCGAGTTACGCAGCGTCAGGGAAACTCTAGCTACCAGCTCAGACTATCCAATACTCTGATTCTGCCTTCCGTGCCTCCGGTTGCGCCAACTGACCCGATTTCGCCTCCTCCGCCAACTGACCCGATTTCGCCTCCTCCGCCAACTGACCCGATTTCGCCTCCTCCGCCAACTGACCCGTCTGTGCCAATCCCGTTGACTATTCCAACCTCAAGTCCGGTTTCAGGTGCAGTGAGCGATACAGCTCAGCAGACGACCTACTCTTTCAGCATTGCAACTAAAGGCGATTATCTGTTTAATCTGGCTGGTTTGACGGGCGATGCCAATTTACAAATTCTGGGTGCAGATCAAACCACGATCGTTAGGACTTCAGCGAATGTAGGCGCGAATCCAGAACAGTTCCTCCAGTCAATGGCTCCGGGCAACTATTTCGTTCGGGTTTATCAAAAAGCTGCGGGGGAAAACTCAAACTATCAGCTCACCATTACCGCCCAGACCGATGGAGTCAGCAATCAGCAGAATCCTGCGACTTTGATTCCCGGACTTGCCGATACCACATTGACTCGCCGCAACTATGTAGGGAACGGCTTAGCATCTCCCGTAGACTACTATGAATTCACCACACCGTCCAGCGGAGCTCAATTCTTGACGGTGGAAATGGTTGACTTGTTTGACAACCTCGATATCGAGCTTTACGAGAAACCTGCTGATCCCAATGCTGCTCCTGATAAAAACATTGGGCCCTCAAACCGACCGGGAACCAGCGCAGAAATCTTTGGGGGAACGCTGGGCGCAGGTAAAACCTTTATTCTCAAGGTTCTGCCGGGTAAGGTTCTGCCGGGTGAAGAAGCTGGAACTGGCTCAACCTATCGGCTAAATCTTCGCCTCAGCCCCACCCAGTCACTCCCCAGTGTGGCTCGCGATATTGCTTTTGGTAGCTCTGGCTCTAGTGCATCCAACTTAACTGCGGTCGGCGGCTTTGCCTATTTCACCGCAAACGACGGCACGGGTAACGGGCTCTGGATCAGCGACGGAACGCTGGACGGAACCCGAGAACTGGGCAAGTTTAGTGCGATCGGTGAATTTGCTGCTGTGAACAACACGCTTTATTTCACCGCAAACAACGGCGCAACTGGTCTGGAACTATGGCGATCGGATGGAACTGCCGCCGGAACGAAAATCGTTGTGGATAAACTGCCGGGAATCACGAGCTTTAACCCCACCAAGTTTACCGTCGTTAACAACCGTCTCTACTTCTTTGGGCAACCTGGAACCAGTGCCGCGTCGAAAGGTCTGTTCTATGTTGATGCAACGGACACTTCAAGCGACCCGATTAAGGCAGTCGTTGATTCCACTAACAATGTTGCGTTTAACCCGCTGTCATTCAACAATCTGACTGCGTTGGGCAACACGCTTTACTTCACAGGCAGCGAGGGCACGGGGTCAAGTGGCACAGGCAACGAACTGCTGCGGATTCAAAATGCGAACACTTCTACCCTGATCAGTACCGCAAAAGACATCTGGCAAGGAGCCGATCCCTCTAACCCGCAACACCTCACACCCGTTGGCAATAGCCTTTTCTTCCAGGCTCGCGCTCCCCTCAACGGTCCAGCCCAAACCGAACTCTACCGCTTAAATGCAGACGGCACCACGCTCACCGCATTTGATCTGCCTCCAGAACCGCTCAACTCAAATCCGAGCAACCTGTTTGAAATCAACGGAACGCTTTACCTCACAGCAAATGCAGGTAATACTGGCATAGAGCTATGGGCACTGCAAAATGCTGAAACGGCAGTAGGTTCGCAGGCTGCTACACCGCAGATTCCTGTGCGGGTACGCGATATTAATCCGGCTGGCCCATCGAGTCCGTCTAACTTTGTAAATCTGAACGGAACGCTTTACTTCATTGCAGACGATGGCACAGGGAAATCGCTCTGGCGGACAAAGACTGAAACCACGAATGGACAAACAGCAATTACCGCAGAGAAAGTGTCTACGGTTAACAGCAAATTCAATGGCGTAACGGATATCAAGAATTTGACTGTCGTGGGTCAGGGTACGGCAGCGCGGCTCTACTTTGTGGCAACTCAAAATAACGACACAGAAGTTTGGTTTAGCGATGGCACCGCAGCCGGAACGGGCTTCTTCGATGTCAATAGTACGGGGTCATCCACTCCGGGGCAGCTCACCAACATTAATGGTCGCCTTTTCTTTATTGCCTCGACAAACGAGCGCGGTGCAGAGCTCTGGAGTTTTTCTGGAATTCCTGTTCCGTCCTAGCCTGCCAAAGTTGTACCCCTGTTGTAGCTAGACTTTTATTTCTACTGCATTTCCACAGTCATACTCAAAAGTGATACTTAAAAGGGAGGTGAGCTTCGATCGCTGATCTCCCTTTTTAATTTAATAAACTTGCTTGGAAAATTGCGTTTCATCCGTAATGGTAAGCGCGATCGCGATCATCGTGTTTCCCGCATGAATCAGAGGAATTGTGCCAGTTGGGGACAGAGGGATTGCAAAAGCGGAATGGGTATAGCAGAACCCTGCCCAGAATTGACCCGCGGGGGGAGACGGTTCGAGCAGTAATTAATGACTTTTCTAAACTGCCTCTAGCATCACAAGCTAAACAGCCGTTATTTAATGCCCATATTTAGTACACAGGCAATAGAGTTTGCTTCTCTTACCGCAGAAACGCCATTTGTTGACTCGGCGGCTCGTAGCCCAGATGCTTCCAGGCCGCAGGGGTAGCAATTCGTCCGCGTGAGGTGCGCTGAAGGTAGCCGATTTGCAGCAGGTAGGGTTCGTAAACTTCTTCGATCGTCTGAGCGTCCTCTCCTGTCGCAGCAGCCAGCGTTTCCAGGCCCACCGGACGACCCGCAAAATTTTCGATCATCACGGTCAGCAGACGGCGATCGGTCAGGTCTAATCCGCAGGGATCGACCTTGAATAGTTCCAGCGCATCGGCGGCAAGGGGTTGATCGATCGTGGCTCCTTTGGCTCTGACTTCCACAAAATCTCGCACGCGGCGCAGTAACCGATTGGCGATTCGGGGTGTGCCTCTGGCGCGGCGGGCAATTTCGCTGGCTCCCGCTTCAGTGGTGGGAGTGTTGAGAAGCTGGGCGGTTCGCAAAACAATTTGCGTCAGTTCGTCTAGCTCGTAAAACTGGAGCCGCTGGATAATGCCGAAGCGATCGCGTAGTGGCGAGGAAAGTGCCCCCACCCTGGTCGTTGCTCCGATTAGCGTAAACCGATGCAGCGGAATGCTTCGCATCCGGGCACTTTGTCCTTTGCCGACGGTGATATCTAGTCGGAAGTCTTCCATTGCCGGATAGAGAATTTCTTCGGTGACTCTGGGCAATCGGTGAATTTCGTCGATAAACAACACGTCGCCCGGTTTCAGCGTCACCAGTAGCCCAGCGATATCACGTGGACGTTCCAAAGCCGGAGCGGTAGTAATTTTGCACTCCACACCCATTTCTGCCGCCAGAATCAGCGACATTGTAGTTTTGCCCAATCCGGGCGGACCGTAAAGCAGCAGATGATCCAGTGCCTCTTGCCGTGCCTGAGCCGCTTTAATCGCAATCTCCAGCACTTCCTTCAGTGCCTTTTGTCCCACGTATTCTTTGAGCTTTTGGGGACGCAGGGTTTCTTCTTGCCGACCCGCTTCTTCTAGGCTGGCACTGGGCTGAAGCAGGTCATCCGGGGCAGCGACGACTCTGCCTCGGGTTTTGCCATTCGAGCCACCCGGCTTTGGGCTGTCTGGTGAAGGTTGCTTAGAGGAAATAATTGCCATAGGGCGAACTGCTGCTATCCGAGGGACACGCTGGATTTAGTACATCTGGACTATTCCAGGCTTGACTGAATTCTATAGCGTTTTTAACAAAGTGAGAGAGGCTTTTCGCTAAATCTGCGGCATACCAATGTCTGCGGCATACAATGAAAGCTCCTGAGTGAGAAAGTTCCCGACTGATGAGGAAGCAACCCTATGCTAGCCGTTCCTGCCAATATTTCCTTTCAGCAAGCGATCGAGCTAACTCAAGCTTTAGTGTCTCGCATGGAACAGGGTACACTATCTGACGCTGAAATTGCACAGACAATTGCGGCTTTGGTTCAGACGGTAGACGGCGCACGCGGCTTTTTTGTGGGGTATCTGACGGACGATCGCTCCCTTGCCGACCATCCAACCGAAGCAGTAATCAGTGCCCTACGAACGTCACCTGAAGTCGCTGCTGATCTGCTGGTGAAAAACCTGGCAATGTCTACCGCGGTGGCAATCACTCACCGTCGTAATGACAATTTAGATATGGCGCAGGGATCGGACCGGGTTCGATCGCGTACAACCGCCTTAATTCAAAAGCTTCAGCTTCCTGAAATTGAGCAAAAGGCGAAACAGCTCCGGGCAGCTACGGAAACGGGCGGCGGGGAGTATGAGGATTTTTTGAATCGATGGAAGTATGACACGGAGCAGCGGTTGGCGATACGGGAGGCAATCGAGCAGGTGTCGGAGTAGATGGGTGAATGGCTGGATGAGTGAGGAGATGAGGGGACAGGGTGCGGGGTGCGGCTTTAAACGACCTTTGTTAGATTGGCGGGTTAGGTCGGGGAGCAGAGAATGGACTGGACGCAGGGATTGGGAAATCGGGCAGTTGAAGGGTTTTGGCGATCGCTGATTGCACCGATTCAGGAATGGCTCGATCAGTATCCGTGGCTAGAATGGCTGTTGCAGCATCCGTTGTGGCTAGTGGGGCTGTTTGTGCTGGTCGTTTTTTTGTTTGCCGGGCTGCTTCAGGCGATCGGGCGGCTGACGGAGAACATTTGGCTGACGCTGCTGGGGCTGCCATTTCGCTTGATAGGCTGGGTGGTCGTGGGGTTGGTTTGGCTGGTGCGGTTTGTCTTTGGCAAGCGTCCGTCGGAAGTGAAACCAATCTCAGAAGTGGAGTTAGCTGAAGTGAAGCCCGAAAATCGGCTGCAAGAATTGCTCGCTCGGCTAGATGCGATTCGCTCTGAAGAGGAAGCTTTGCTGCGGGAAGTAAAAGAGATTTTAGCGGCGAAGGAGGACAAGTAGGGGCACTCGATCAGGATTGGGATGCAGGATTGCTTTTGGGGATAAGCGTGTAAAGCCCGCCCAGGGCCAGCCAGTTGAGCAAGTTTACGCGGATGTCGTGATAGGTGACATCAAACAGGGCAAAGGCACTGAAGGCGAGCACTGCCAGTAGATAGCCTGTGAGCAAGGCTTGACGGTTCGATCGAATCAGGTTTGGATCTTTTGCCGCGTCTGAGAAGATTGCCCGTCCTGCCCGAAAGCATAGCCAGCCAATAAACAGGGTGAATCCGATCGCCAGGGGAAACCCCGCTTCACTCGTCAGCAACAGCCAGAAATTGTGAGGATGAGTTGCATCGGCGCATTCGACCGGAATCACACGATAAACGCGACGCTGAGCCACGCATTCAGGGAACTGAGCCAGCAGGCGATCGACATACAAAAACTTAAAGTTGCCCAGCCCCCAGCCGAGCCAGGAGCGATCGTGAATCAGTCCGCCTGCGATTTGCCAAATCCGTAAGCGGGAGTCATCGAGCCAGGTCAGGGAAAGCGATCGTCCGCCAATGCCAAAGCCGATCGCGCCTGCCATGATTCCGGTGAGGCTAATCAGTCCAGCCATCAGGACAATTCGATTCGATCGATTCAGAATGCTATAGACCAGAATTAGCAGAATGGCGATTAGCAGACCGTTGCGAGAACCCGAACTGAAGATGCCGAGCAGCGTGGAGTAAGTGCCGACATACAGCAGCCGTTGGCGGAGGGACGGCAATCGAGGCGGCGCAGTTTCTCCTGGAGAGCTATCAGGTTTGAATGACTGGCGAACGCTTTGGTAATACAACACCCCCAGCCCCAACGCTAGAATCACGACCAGATAAACCGCCAACGAATTCGGGTGATTAAACATCAGCATTGCCCGACCTGCATGAGGCGCAGAGCGTATCCAACGCACAAAGGGAATTCGACGCAGCGATCGGGGTAATCCGTCTGCCTTGAGAACCGCCTCGACACCGGCATAAAGATTAATCGGAATCGTGGCAATGACCCAATCTGTCGTTAGGAGTGCTAACCGCTCTGCGTTCTTAAAAAAGTGGGGCAAGACGGCAAACAGCAGAAAAAAGGGCAGAAAGTGAATGAGCTGGAGGAAGGCTTCGCCGCGATCGTAGGCAAGCAAAGAACTGAGCATCAGCAGCCCACTCAAAATTAGTAAACTGTTGCGCGTTGGACGATCGATGGCTGATTTACCGTGAGTCAGCGCGTAGCCCATTGAGGCAGCAATGCCCGCCATGCTGATCACATACAGGTATAGAAAACCAGCCAGCGACCCGCGAAAAATGCGATCGAACAAACGGTTCTGCGAGGAAGGCGTTTCGGTCATTCGTTCAGTCTAGTAGGCTCCTTCCCCAGTCACCACGACCCAGATCGTCCGCGCCAGAATGTAGACATCGAGCCAGACCGACCAGTTTCGCACGTAGTAGGCATCAAGGCTGACCCGCTCTTCGTAAGTAATGTTATTGCGTCCCGATACTTGCCAGAGTCCGGTGAGCCCGGGGACGACTTTGGTATAAAGAGAGAATTTGTCTTTATAGCGTGGAATTTCTTCTTCAACGATCGGGCGAGGTCCAACCAAGCTCATTTCGCCTCGCAGGATATTCCAGAGTTGGGGCAGTTCGTCCAGGCTCGTGCGGCGCAAAAACCGTCCCACCCGAGTGACACGCGGGTCATAGCGCAATTTCTGATCGCGCTGCCATGCCTCGTTCATTTCAGGATGGGCTTCCAGGTAGTCCTTTAAAACCCGATCGGCGTTCTGAACCATTGTGCGAAACTTCCAGGCTTTGAACTCCTCTCCACGCTGACCGAGACGAGTCTGCCCATAAAAGATGGGTCCCGGTGAGTCGAGCTTGATCAACAGCGCAATGATCACAATCATCGGCAGCAGAATAAACCCGCCTAGCAGTGTGGCAATCAGATCGATCAAAAACTTGGCAAATCTGGGTCCGGGCAACAACAATCGCTGCCGCACTTCCAGCCCCAAAACGCCGCCCATGTCTTTTGCCGAAACCCACAGACTTGCAAACTCAAACAGGTCAGGAATAATCAGCAAATGGGCAAAGCCGCTGCCGTATTGCTCAATCACATATAGCAGCCGATGTCGTGCCACTCCAGGCATCGCCACGATCGCATAAGGAATATGTCGTTTGCGTGCCAGCTTAGGAGCCAGTGCCATTCCACCAATTACCGGAACGCCGTGCAGCAAACCATGCTTTTGCGGGTCGTCGTCCAGCACCAGGACAGGCTTCAGACCGATTCCGGGACGACGCTTCAGCGTCCGAATCACCATTTCCCCGGTTTTGCCTGCCCCCAGCACCACGACCGGATAGCCCCACCAAGGCTGTGGCGCAAAGATCGATCGCACCAGGCCGCGACACAGGGGAACCAGCACCAGCGAAAACATCCAGCCCAGCACAAACACGCCCCGGTCATATACTTCGCCTTCGCGCTGCATAAACAGGGTGGCTGCCAATGCCAGATAAATTAGCGTGGTAGACAGACTGAGCCAGCGCATTTCATCCACTGGGCTGATCGCAACCGCCGGATACAAGCCGATCGTTGCATAAGCCAGCACAAATAGCCCCAGCGTCGGAAAGAGCTGCCAGTAGAGGGTAGGCTGCAACTGTCCTTCTAGAAATAAATGCAGGTAGACGCTCAGTATTGCTGCAAAGCAGAGTGCCAGCACGTCTGAGGCAATCATCAGCGCAAACGTGGGTAACGATCGCGTCGAGAGCGATAGCGTCACTAAGGCAGGTCGTAACGTTCGGTTTAACTGCATTGCAATCGATTACTCCTCACGTCACTACTCTAGGGCATCTCCTGCTGAATCTTGCTGAAAATCTGACCATTTTTGCGCTACATACTCAGAAAATGCCTGACGAAAGCGATCGGTTGAGAAACGATCGGCATTTTGCTGTAAATCAGCAATCTCAAACGCAAATTTGCCCGATTCAAACAGACGCACGGCTGTCATTAAGCTTTCGACCGTTTGTTCAGCAAACAAAATCCCGGTTTTGCCTGGAATCACCGTTTCGACCGCTCCCCCTTTACCGTAGGCGATCACGGGTGCGCCTGCCGCCTGTGCCTCAACCAGCGAAATGCCAAAATCTTCTGCCGCCGCATAAACAAACGCCCTGCATCGTTGCATATAGTGGACGATCGCTTCCTCCGATTGGTGTCCTAAAATTTCAACATTTCTGCCTGCGATCGCCCGGAGCTGTTTTTCGCCCGCTCCGCCCCCGATGACCACAAGCGGCAAGCCCAGACGGGTAAACGCCTCCACAATTACATCCACTCGCTTGTAGGGCACAAACCGGGACAAGGTGAAGTAAAAATCTTCTCTTTGGGACGGGGCACGAAATCGATCGATCGCGACGGGCGGATAAATCACGTCTGCCTGCCGCCGATAGGTTTTCCGGATCCGCTGCGCCACATAGCGCGAATTGGCAATAAAGTGATCGACCCGGTTAGCAGTCGCCAGATCCCACAGTCTGAGATAATGCAGCGTCAGGTTAGCAACTCCCGCCTTGACTCCCCTTTTCAGGTTTGCGCCTTGAAGATACTGCTGCTGCAAATCCCAGGCATAGCGGACGGGCGTATGCACATAAGACAAATGAAGCTGATCGGGGCGCGTTAAAACGCCTTTCGCCACTGCATGATTGCTAGAAAAAATTAAATCGTAATTGGATAAATCAAACTGCTCGATCGCCAGAGGCATCAGGGGTAAATATTGCCGGAAGTGAGGATTGGCAAACGGAAGACGCTGGATAAACGAGGTCTTAACCGACTTGTTGCGAATAAAATACCGCAAATCTTCCGGCAGAAATTCGACCAGGCTAAATAAATCTGCCTCTGGATAGAGACTCAAAATCTGCTCGACGACTCGCTCCGATCCAGCGTGAGTCACTAGCCATTCATGCACGATCGCAACTTTCACTGCTGCCTCCCACCCCGACGCTCTGTTTAAAAATTGTCCCAGGTTGAAGGAGGTTTCAACAAGTTTTGTTGCTTTTCGATCGATTACTGCATGCCCTGACGGCTGACGCTGGCTGCCTGCTGCTGATTGGCATACATTGCCCGAATTACAAGAGCCGGATCGACCCAATTGCTATCGTATTTCAAGCCCCAGTGCAGATGCGGCCCAGTGGTGCGTCCGGTCATGCCGACTCGTCCGATTCGGTCTCCTGCGCCGATGGTTTGACCCAGCTTGATTTGTAGTCCACCTTCGCGATCGAGCAAGTAGCGTCCGCTGCCGTCTTCTTCGACGTGACCTTGCATGTGACAGTAAATGTGCGTCCAGGGTCCAGATTCCACCACCACCGAACTGCCACAGTTGGTATTGTCGGTGACTTCAACCACTTTGCCTGCCCACCAATTGCGAATATAGCTGCCTTCGGGAGCTGCCAGATCTAGCCCGTAGTGAAACTCCTGGCTGTAGCCACCCGTTGCAGACTGCCGATAGCCAAAAGGCGACGTATAAGCCTGGAAATTTTCGACCGGAAACGATGCGCCGTACCAGTTGCCCGTGGCGATCTGCTGCGGATTGACCTGAGCGACCTGCTGCGGTTCCCTAGCCGAGTTCAGGGCGATCACCCCTTTGGAGGACTGCGAAGCCGACTGCGATTGCGATCGGGACTGTGGCTGGGGTGATTGCGACTGCGATTGCGCGACTGTTGAACCCGAAGCAGGTCGCACCTCAAAATTTAGGGCAGTTTCCTGCGAGGGAGGAGCCGGAATTTGAATGGCAGGGGTGCGATTGTCTAAAGCAACATTCGGCTGATTGCTCAAGTCCCAAGCGTTGACCATTTTTTCGCCAAACTGGAGGGCGATCAGGGTACAGAGGCTAATTCCTGCCAGCAGAAAGAACCTGGCATAGCGTTTAACTGTTTTCTGCGTCATTTTTCTGCGTCATCAACTTTCTGCAATCTGGTCTGCAATCTGGATCTGCAAGGGCTTCCGGCACAGGGGGCTGGAATGGGTCAAAAATTCACGCACAAGGAAAAAGTTTCGATCGATCGCCTTTCAGCACATTCAGGCGGAAACGACTGCGATCGGTAAAATCCGAAGCGTCAACACAGTACCTTAGCAAAAATTGATTTCCGATGACACTAAAAGCTTAATCAGCCCCTAAAACTTTAAAGGCAGAAATCAAAGCAGAAATCAACTTAAGTGCTAGATGTGAGCATTGGCTCCGGTAAACAACGCTAGACTTGACTGGCTTTTACAAAGAATAGACAGATTTTGACAAATTTTCCAGAGGTTGAGCAAGGTTGAAGCCGGTTGATTATTGCGACTGCCGTAACCCGATCGCTCGAATCACTCCGGTCGCAAATAAAGTCTTAGTGAACTCAGGGGATCTTCGGTTGACTGTCATCCAACAAAGAGGATTAATCAGTATGGATACGAACAGTTACTTAAAGCAAAAGAAAAGTAAAATTTTCCTTAAGTAGTTTTACAAGTAATTCTAGCTTTACAAGTAATTTGACGTTTTGCCTTTTCCCGCACCGCTGTGGTGATTAATAATGGTCATGAGTGACGTTTCCCCCAGCTTACTGACTGCCCTCGCTCAGGTCGATCGGGCGCACGGGCTAACCGAGCGGATGCAGGCATTGCCCCTGGAGCAATTCCAAAAGCTTCTGGAGCGCATTACTGGGGAGTTTCAGCACTTTCTCAAGGCAATCGAGCTAATCAACGACGAAACGCTAGAAACGCTGCTGGAGCAAATTCTAGAAGCATTTACGCTGAAGATCGGGCAGCTTCTAAACGCAGACCGCACCACCATTTTTCTGGTTGATCGAGAGAAGGAGCAGCTCTGGTCAAAAGTTGCTCAGGGCGCAGACGGAGAGCTGATCGAGATCCGCGTTCCCCTACGAGCTGGGATTGCAGGTCAGGTGGCAGTGACCGGAGAATGCCTCAATATCCCTGATGCCTACGAACATCCGCTGTTTAACCCCGAAGTCGATCGCCAGACCGGATACCGCACCCGCACTATTCTCTGTATGCCCGTGCTGAGCATGAGCGGTCAGGTGGTTGCTGTTGTGCAGCTCCTCAATAAGCAAAGCGACGCTCCATTTGATGCTCAGGACGAACGTCTGTTTGGCGAGTTTGCTAAATCAATAGGCATTATTCTCGAAAGCTGTAATTCTTTCTACATCGCAGCTCGAAATCAGCGCGGCGTATCAGCTTTGCTGAAGGCAACTTCTTCGCTAGGGCAAAGCCTCGACCTCGAAAAAACCCTGCGCGTTGTCATGACCGAAGCCCGCATCCTGATGCAGGCAGACCGCAGTACCCTGTTTTTGCTCGATCGCGAAAGCAACGAACTCTGGTCAAAGGTAGCAAAAGCAGACGGCGAAACCCTACTCGAAATTCGCATTCCAGCCGATCGGGGGATCGTGGGTTTTGTTGCCTCCACCGGACAATCGCTCAACGTTCCCAATGCCTACGAAGATCCCCGGTTTGATTCCACCGTCGATCGTCAGACCGGATACCGCACCCGTACCATTCTCTGTATGCCCGTCTATAACTCTGAGGGCAAACTGATTGGTGTAACTCAGCTCATCAACAAACTCCAGGGCACGTTTAACGCCTCAGACGAAAAGTTTATGCAGGCGTTCAATATTCAAGCCGGGGTCGCGCTGGAAAACGCCCAACTCTTCGAGCGAGTGCTGCTGGAAAAGCAATATCAAAAAGACATTTTGCAGAGCCTTTCGGATGCGGTGATTTCAACCAATACTAAAGGCGAAGTTGTCACAATTAACGAGGCAGCTCTGCGACTACTGGGCTGTGGTGCTCCTAAGCAGGAATCCGCCCAGAGCGATCGATCGCGGCAAAACCATGAACGGCAGGAACACCAGGCATGGCAGCAACGGTTGAGTGGTCAGCTCGTCTGGGAGGTTGTGCCGATCGATCACCTTCAGATGCGCCTGCACGATAGCCTCACCTACGGAGCGAAGCACTACGTCCCCGAACAAACGCTGAACCTGGGCAATAGCCCGTTCTGGCAACAGTTTGAATCACAGGGGCATCAGCCGATCGAACACAGCATTAATTTAACAGTGAATCCGCTCACTAACCCGGAAGGACAGGTGCGGGGCGGGCTAATTGTGCTGGAAGACATCAGCCAGGAAAAGCGCATGAAGGCAACGATGTATCGCTACATGACGCCGAGCGTGGCAGAACGAGTAATCACGCTGGGCGAAAACGCGCTGCTGGGTGGCGAACGCAAAGAAGTCACAATCCTCTTCTCGGACATTCGGGGCTATACCTCCCTGACTGAAAAGATGGAGGCGGCTGCAGTGGTGTCGCTGCTAAACCACTACTTTGAGACGATGGTGGAAGCGGTGTTTAACTTTGAAGGCACACTCGATAAATTTATTGGCGATGCGCTGATGGCCGTGTTTGGCGCACCCCTGCCGATCGAAAACCATGCCTGGAAAGCTGTTCAGTCTGCCCTCGATATGCGCCGACGACTGGCAGAGTTGAACCGCGCTCGCACTCAAGCAGGGAATCCGCCCCTCCGCATTGGCATTGGCATCAGCTCTGGGGAAGTCGTTTCGGGCAGCATTGGCTCCCAACGCTTGATGAATTACACGGTCATCGGCGACGGCGTGGATGTCAGCTCTCGTCTAGAAGGAACCACGAAAGAATACGGCTGCGATATTATCCTCAGCGAATACACCTATCGCCTCTGCGCGGATAAAATCTGGGCACGCGAACTCGATCGGATTCGGGTAAAAGGCAAAACCAAACCTGTTTTGATCTACGAGCTGTTAGGCGATCGGCGATCGCCCCTTGATACCAACACACAGGAATTTCTGCATTTTTATCAGGCAGGGCGCACTGCCTACAGCAACGGCTGCTTTGGACAGGCGATCGACTACTTTAGACACGCAAAACGGCTGAGGAGCTTTGATCCGGCAACCGATTTATATCTGCAGCGATCGCAAAAACACTTGACCAACCCCTCCGCAGCCTGGGAAGCGGGCTAAAGCTCGTTTGGGGAAGAATGCTCTTTTACGTGAATCGGAAGGCATCATGCTAAAGCTGGATGTTTTTCGTCCATTTAATAAATTATTCTTATTTTGATACATACAAGCATTACAGCCTTTTTCACTCACTTAAGGTATGGGGAGTGTGGAGGCTTCGCACCCATCCAAGGGTAAAACTTCTGCACCCCATTTTTTATACTTCTTTTGTACTTCATCAGCCTGAAAACGGCTGTATTGCTTCATCACAGCACTATTGCGAAACACGGCTTAAGCAATCGAATGAAAGACCAACTCAGAGGACACTCTATTCAGCTCGGACAGGGCAAGCTGTTCTATCGAGCGGCGGGCAATCTAAATCAGCAGACCCCCATTTTCTTTTTACATGGTTGGGGCATCTCGACGGAACCTTATCAGGAAGTGCTGTCGCTATTTGCGCGTTCCCATGCGCTGGTTGCGCCAGATTTGCCTAGTTTTGATCAGTCCAGCGATCCCCGGCTGTTTACCAGTTATCAGAGCTTTGCCGATCGCCTGATCGAACTGCTCGATCTGCTGAAGCTGGAATCGGTGCATTTAGTCGGCCATTCACTGGGTGGCGGGATTAGCATTTGGCTGGCAGCGCACTATCCCGATCGCGTCAAAAGCCTTAGTTTGATAGACAGTACCGGAGTTCCGTCAGGTTCGGTTCCCGAAGTGCTGCTGAGGCGATCGATCGAGATGCCGTTGCAGCTTTCATTGCCCAAGCTGAAGCTTCAGTTTGTGGACATTCCTCAAGTGTTTGCCAACAATCTGCTGATGAATTTGCCAAATGTGATCAGCGCACTGCTGATTTCGCTAATGGAAGACATCACGCCTCTACTGCCCCGGATTCAAGCTCCCAGTCTTATTTTATGGTCTAAAAAAGACCTGACCACGTTGCTGCCCTGCGCTGAAACGATGACGAAAATGATTCCTGATTCTCGTCAGGTTCTCGTGGAGGAAGGCTATCACGAATGGGGACTGCTCTATCCCGAAAAAATGACGACGATCGTGCTGAATTTCATTCATGAAATTGAAGCTTGTGCTGCGGTGGGCAGCGTGAAATAAAACGAGGTTCCCTAGTTGGGGCAGCTCTTCAGGACGCGAAAATTTAATCGCATTGCTAATAAGATTCTGAAAAAGCTGAACGAGCAGCGTTTCATTTCCGCTCCCCGTTGGCAGCAGATTTCTATCAAGGGTTGTTTGTTCTGCCAGGATTGAACTGCGTAAATTTTCGATCGCCTGCTGTATAACCGGATTTCAGTAAACTAATTCAAAAAACTAATTCAAAAATCTGTGCTTCAGGCTGAGTTCTGCCATACTTCAGCGTATCCACGATGGTTTTTTGCATTCGATGGGTTGCCGTTGCGATCGATCCCAAACATTGTTTCGCATCTTCATCCAGCGATGCCTAATATTTCACTGTTGTGATTTGCTTAAAGAGCTTCAAATGGGTTGAGTACAAAGCTTGAGGTGGAAGGACACGCTCAATCGTTAGCCCTCAATCACGATAAAAGGCTAACCAATCTGGGTACTCTACCCCTGCTCCTCGTCGTTAACAAACGATCGCCGGAACACAAGCCATAACAGAATTGCTAGAAAGGATTTTGAGTGGAAGCTGATGAACGCGAAGCGAATTTTAATCATCGATGACGAAGAAGACATTCGAGAAATTGCACAAGTAAGTTTGAACCTTATGAAAGCATGGGATGTTGTCACCGCCGCTTCGGGTGAAGAAGGTACGAAACTAGCAATCCTGACCCAGCCCGACGCCATTCTTCTAGATGCAATGATGCCTGAGGTAGATGGAGTCGAGACGTTAAAACGGCTCCAGACGCACCCCGCAACGCGAGTAATTCCAGTCATCATGCTAACAGGGGCAACGCAACCTTCAAAGCGGCAAATTTATCTTCAGGCAGGAGCCAGAGCGATTGTGCAGAAACCCTTCGATCCGGCTCAGCTTGGCTGTCAGATTGCGGCTGCTCTGGAGTGGGCACAGACATAGGACGATAAGACGGTAGCTATTTGCCCCGATCGATTTCCCCATTGATTCTTGGCATTGATTCCCCGCATCAGGACGGCACAATAGAACAATGTCTTTAAGGAACGCTGATTGTAATGAAGCCTCGCCGTCCTGCTACTGATTTGTCTGCCTTGCATCCTGCCCCTGCCGTTCATCCACTTCGCCGTCTGCTGGACTATGGGCGACCCTATCGATCGCAGATGCGACTGGCAACGCTCTGTTCAATTTTGAATAAATTTTTTGATCTGGCTCCTCCTGTCCTGATCGGTGTGGCGGTGGATGTGGCAGTGAATCAGCAAAACTCCTGGCTGGCAAATCTGGGGATAGTGAACATTCGATCGCAGTTTGTGATTTTGGCGATTCTCACGTTTATCATCTGGAGTCTGGAGTCAATTTTTGAATATGCCTACGGGTGGCTATGGCGCAACCTGGCACAGAAGCTTCAACACGACATGAGACTCAATGCCTACCAGCATTTGCAGGAGCTAGAGCTAGAGTATTTTGAGGCGAGAGACAGCGGCAGATTGATGTCAATTCTCAACGACGATATCAACCAGCTAGAGCGGTTTCTTGACTTTGGCGCGAACGATATTTTGCAGGTGCTTACAACAGTGCTTGTGATTGGGGCGGGCTTTTTTATCCTGGCTCCCAGTGTGGCGTGGATGGCAATGCTGCCGATTCCGTTTATTTTGTGGGGGTCGATCGCTTTTCAAAAACTGCTTGCGCCGAGATATGCAGACGTGCGCGAGAAAGTGAGCCTACTCAGTAGCCGCTTGTCGAATAATCTGGGCGGCATTGTCACGATCAAAAGCTTCACCACCGAAGCGTATGAGGTCGATCGTCTGCGTCAAGAAAGTGAGGCATATCAGCAAAGCAACCGCCGCGCCATTGCCCTCAGTGCTGCCTTTGTACCGCTGATTCGGATCATTATTTTGCTGGGATTTACGGCTTTGCTGGTGTTTGGTGGTCTGCAAACGGTGGAAGGCAAGCTGGCAGTGGGAACTTATAGCGTCCTGGTCTTCATGATTCAGCGATTGCTGTGGCCCCTCACCCGGCTGGGCGAAACGCTCGATCAGTATCAGCGGGCAATGGCTTCGATCAATCGCGTTATGGGCTTGCTCGATACCCCAATCGCCATTCATTCTGGCGAAATTGCCCTCAATCGCAACGGTTCCACGCCACCTGCCCCAAGCCTGCATCCGGCCAACGGCTTCCATGCCTCAACGTCCACGGTACGCGGTGAACTGGTGCTAAAAGACGTAACCTTTGGCTACCGCGATCGTCCTCCGGTGATTCAAGACCTGTCGCTGCATATTCCTGCCGGAAAAACAATCGCGATCGTTGGCTCTACCGGATCGGGCAAAAGTACGCTGGTAAAGCTCTTGCTGCGGCTTTATGAAATCCAGTCGGGCAGCATCACTCTGGACGGCATCGATATTCGCGATCTGGAACTGCATAGTCTGCGGCAGGCGATCGGCTGGGTCAGTCAGGATGTGTTTCTATTTCACGGCTCTGTTCTGGAAAATATTATCTACGGCGACCCCAGCGCAAGCTTGTCAGAAGCGATCGCCGCTGCCAAAATTGCCGAAGCCCATGACTTTATCGAACAGTTGCCCCAGGGCTACGACACGATCGTCGGTGAACGGGGACAAAAGCTTTCCGGTGGTCAGCGGCAGCGACTCGCCATCGCCCGTGCTGTGCTGAAAAATCCGCCGATCCTGATCCTGGACGAAGCCACCTCTGCCGTTGATAACGAAACCGAAGCCGCCATTCAGCGATCGCTCGACCAGATCACCCAAAACCGCACAACGATCGCGATCGCCCACCGCCTCTCGACCATCCGCAACGCCGATCGAATCTACGTGATGGAATACGGCAGGCTGATCGAACAGGGCAAACACGAGGAATTGATCGATCGACAGGGCGTGTATGCAAGCTTATGGCGGGTGCAGTCCGGGATTCGATCGTAGTGGATCAATTGCGCTGAGCAATTACCGCATAAAAAGGGTCAGTTCCGCCAATCCCCAACATTTGCAGGAAACTGGGAACGTTGCCCTGCCGCATCACCACTTCGGGTTCGCTGAAACCGGGAATCGCTTTGAAATAGCGTTTCACTAGCTCCACGCGATCGTCTTCAGAGCCATCTCGCCACGCCTGAATCGCCTTCTGGTAAAACATCCGATTCGAGAAGCTGACGATCGCAATCCCACCCGGTTTCAAAACGCGGTGAATCTCCGCAAACACCGCTTCGGGACGCTGAAGATACTGCACGGAAACCGTATTCAGCACGGCATCAAAGGACTGATCAGGCAGGGGAAAAAGCTGATTGTCGTTCAAATTCTGCACAAAGTAGTGATCCAGACGCGGATTGCGGGCAAGCTCCTCGGCGTTGAGTCCGTGTCCTTCGACGTGAGCAAACTTCATCTCGTCCGGCAGATGGGAAACCCAGCTACTCATCATGTCAAAAATGCGCGTATCAGGCTTCAGCCGTTCCCGGTACAGGTCGGTCAACTGCTGAATAAAATGCTCATCGACGTGGGTGACAAATCGCGGCACGCTGTAAAACTCGCGATCGTCCGATTCATCCAGCTTGGTGCGTTGAGGGGGTTGCAGCATCGGGGGCAATAATCATGACTCTACTCTTCCTAGTTTAGAAAACTTATTGCAGGAAACGAGTTGAGCAAAGGCTTGTCCCAAGCGGCTTGTCAGGAAGGCTATCAGATTTGAGCTAAGCAATTTCACGGGCTGAAGCGTTTTGCACCAGAAGCAGCAACGCCAAAAAAACGAGTACATTTACATACCCGCTGACAGGAATTTACTTGATATGGTGTAGGCGAATTAATTTTATTCTTAACCTTAGCATAACCTATGAAACGACGCAACTTTATTGTTTGTTCTACGTTGTTCGTCGTCTCCAGTTGCACAGCCGCAACAACACAGCCAAACCGCACGAGTGGCAACCCATCTGCTGGAACTCAGATGAGCAAGCCTGAAAAACTGCGCTTTGCGGTGTCTGATGTCAAAGGTATCGAGGATCTGCAAAAGGACTATGAAGCACTGCGAGTTGTCCTGGAACAAACGCTGGCAACCCAGGTTGAGTTTTTCCCGGTTGAGAGCTACATCGCGGCGGCTTCGGCTTTGCAGCAGGATCAGGTCGATCTGGTGTTCACGGGTCCGTCGGAATATGTGGTGATGCGTGCCCGCACGAATGCGGTTCCGGTTGCCGCCATTAAACGCGACAGGTACTACCCGGTGGTTGCGGTTTTGGCAAATCGTAATATTCAGTCGCTGAATGACTTGAAGGGTAAGACGATCGCGATGTGGGAAGTGGGTTCGACCAGCGGCTATCTGGGTCCAACAAAGCTGTTAATCGATGCCGGGCTAGACCCTAAAACCGATGTCAAAATCGAGCTGATCGGCAAGAAAGGACTTCCAGCCCTCAAAGACGGCAAAGTAGATGCTTGGGCAGGCTCAATTCGGCGATACGAGCAGTTTCTAGAATCTGAACAACTGACTCCAAACAATTTGCCGCTATTAACCAAAGGAGCCGATTTACCCGCTGATCCCTTTGTGGTGAGCAGTAAGCTGGATGCCGAATTTGTCGCAGAAATGCGGAAACAGTTGTTTCAGAACCAGGACAAGCTTTTAGAAGCGATCGCCCCGGCGGATGGTGCAAAGTTTACTGGAGCCAAATTAATTGAGGCGCAGGATGTCGATTACGACATGATTCGCGAAGTCTATCGAGCGATCGGACAGGGTGCGTTTTTGCAGGGCTAATTTGAATGGCGTTAGTTTTTGGTTATGCATAAATTTTGGGAACCGGGTAGAGCCAACTCCCCCAACGAGGTAACTGCTTCACATCGTTCTGACCCCTGCGCTGATTCGAGTTCACCAGAAATCACGCAGAATGCGCTTTGTAAATGGTGGGCTAGAGTGTCGCAACCGGGTATTGCCAGAAAAATTGGCTATGGCTATATGCTGGCGATTGGGGTTGCTACACTGGGAGCAACGATCGGCTTGATCGTGGGTGACTATTACCAGAAACAGGCGCAGACCCAGCTTGCGATCGCCCGTAAGCAACAATCGCTCCTGACGAATCTGGAACACGAAATTTTAGAACTTCGATCGCATCCCCAACGCCTGGTGATGGTGTTTGGAGACTCAATCTGGTTTGATTTTGAGCGAACAGCATTTCTGACTCGCGTTCGCGAAGCACAGGAGTTGGTCGCTGAACTCAACGCCTTTATTGAACGCAATCCCCATAATCTGGCGATCGGGGCGACTGGATCAAAAAAGCTGGCAGAAGAATACGAAACGAACACAGAAGCCTATGCTGACTGGGTGCGAACGATTTGGCAGCAGCTCAACCCAGGCAGCCTGACTCAGCCGGAAATTCCAATTGCTCAACAAAGCCTCCTGGCATCTCTGCGGCAAGAACCCGCGATCAGGCTGGATGTCAAGTTTGAGCAGCTTGCAGAGCAATTACATCAAGCCCTGGAAACCGCGCAGAAGCAGCAGGATGATGCCGACATCCAGCTACAAACTGCGGAAGCCCTGCGGCTGCAAATTATCCTGACGGGTCTGGCAGTTGCAGCCGCCATCGCAGCTCTGCTAGCACTCTACACCAGCCGTGCCATTGCTCGACCAATCGAAGCCGTCACTCAGGTTGCACAGCGAGTCAGCCGTGAGTCAGATTTTCAGTTGCAGGCTCCAGTTCTCAGCCAGGATGAAGTGGGGGTTTTGGCAATTGCTTTTAACAATCTGATTCGGAAAGTGGCTGAGTACACCCATGCGCTCGAACTCAGCCGTCAAACGCTAGAAGACCGTGTAGAGGAGCGAACCCAGGAACTTCAGCAGGCACTTGACCATGTGAAGAAAGCCCAGTTGCAGCTCGTGCAGGCAGAAAAAATGTCCAGTTTGGGGCAGCTTGTGGCGGGCGTTGCCCACGAAATTAACAATCCAGTGAACTTCATTCACGGGAATCTCAGCCACGCCAGTCAATACACCCAGGATTTGCTGGAACTGCTGGATCTTTACCAGTGCCAACTGCCCAATCTCCCGTCGGCAATTCAGGACAAAGAAGAGGACATTGATCTGGCTTTTTTGCGCCACGACTTACCTAAACTGCTGCAATCGATGAAGGTTGGGGCGGAGCGAATTCGAGAAATTGTTCAATCGCTGCGAACTTTTTCCCGGCTGGATGAAGCCGCAATCAAAGAAGTGGATATTCATGAAGGACTGGACAGTACGCTGATGATTCTGCAAAATCGCCTGAAGGGGAAATCCGATTATCCAGCAATCAAGGTTATCAGGGAGTATGGCGTTTTGCCCCTGGTTGAATGCTACGCCGGACAGCTCAATCAGGTATTTATGAATATTTTGAGCAATGCGATCGATGCTCTAGAAGAACGGAATATTCAGCAATCGCTCGTTGAAATCGCAGCCCCGCCCCGCACAATTACCATCCGCACTCAGGCGATCGATCGCACTCAAGTTGCCGTTTGGATCAAAGACAATGGACCGGGTATGACTTCGGAAGTTCAACAGCAGTTATTTAATCCGTTTTTTACAACAAAGCCTGTGGGTAAAGGAACAGGAATGGGGATGTCAATTAGCTATCAGATCATTACTGAACGTCACCGAGGAAGTTTAGAGTGTATTTCTGAGCTGGGGAAAGGGACGGAATTTGTGATAACGATTCCAATTCGATCCATGTAAGTAGCTGGGCGCAATTAAACGATGGATGAAGATGGGGGTGGAGGGGGCACAATCCCCTCCTTGGGGCTTCGCCTCAAACCCCGCTTAATCTGCCATTTAATTACTCTGCCATTTAATGGCAATGACCTACTTAGTACGGATTTGCTCTGCTGATATAAACGATTCGTCCTGCGAGAAAATCATTTGTTCCAGAGCATTCTGTAAATCCTGAGTCAGGGTGGCGACGGCTTGGCGGCGATTGGTTTGATAGCCTGACCATCGATCGCTGATCGAAATGGGTTCGCCGATCGTGATAAAGGCTTTTTGTTTACCCAGGCGAGGACGGGGGAACGGAAATTTTCCTTTCAGGCGAGTGACCGTATCCCAGACGAGCAGCAGCATTTCGGCAAAGCGTTCGGCGGTGGGCTTTTCGAGAACATAGCGTCCGGTGACGCTGACGAAGGTTTCGACTAAGCGCATGTGCCACAGCCGCAAATCGGATTCTTCAGCAATGCGATCGGCTAGACCTCGCTCCACAGGCGGCAACTGCTCAATATCTTTAATGTCTTCGCGATAGATCCAGTCCCAGCCAGCCTGCTCCAGACGGCGACAGCGATCGGTCAACGTTCCTTTGGGAAGGACTTTGAAGAATTCCTCGGCGACAGAAAGAGCCGTATTCAACAGGGTTTGCAGCCGCATGGCAAGCCGTATATTCGCTGGATCGCTTGCCTCGATCGCGCTAGGCGTAGGAATCATGCCTGTTCCCGCTTCGAGCGTCGTCGGGGCTTTCAGTTCCCGGTGATAAAAGCGGATGTAAAACTGCTCCATCTGCGTCAGCAAATGCTCTCCCAGGCGAATCAGCCTGCGATACTGACGTTCCTGAGCGGGAGTGAGTTTAGCCTCATCCGGGAGAGGAACGCTCTTAGCCTCCACTTCGCCCGCTAGCCCGCAGTCTGTCTCCAATTCCGTCATCAAGCGATCGATCGCTTCCCACGGTTCCGAGACGTAGTGATACTGAATGCCGATCGGCAAAATCACCACTCGCTCGGTGCGTCCGGCTTTGTGCAAATCTTCCTGACACCAGAAGCCAAACTGGGCAACACCGGGTTCGATCGGGCTAACGATTTCGTTGTGTCCGTTGGTTGCGCCTTCGGGAGCAGCGGCGATCGGGAATTGTCCTTCCGCAAAAAGCTGTCGTGCCGATCGCAGTCCGGGGAGATCCACTTTGCCGCGTCGAATCGGCGTGCCGCCCAGCCGGGGATAGAGCCAGGAGACGAGCGAACCTGCCCAGAGGGGAATGCCGCGATCGTAAATAAAGTGCGAGTGAACCGGAGCCTGAAGCCGAATGCCCATTGTTGCCGCCGTTCGGGGAACGCAGCGCGAAACGAGATGAAACATACAGAGCGGGTCATTCGAGCTGGGATGCCGGAACGCCATCATAAAGCGCACCTTACCCGCCTGAAATTCTTCGTAGAGCTTCACCAGTGTTTCGACCTGGTTTGCCTCTATGTCTACCACCTGCTCACGCCAGCGTATCCAGGAAGGCGCAGCAAGATGAGTCATTTGACGTACCAGAGGATCGTAGTTTGGCGGCAGAAACTCAAGCGGTGGCTGAGCCTGGGTGATGAAGTTCGGCAAGGGACAATCTCCAGCAGTGCGGTCTTTAGTGCTGTCTTTATTGTGCAAGCTGGTTTTGCTTCTGGGGCAATCTTTGTGCCGCGATCGATCACTGTCTCAATTTGTTGTTCATTCCCTTCCGACCTACCCCTTGCCCAAATTCAGCCCAACCCTGCCGATCGTAATTAGCGCAATACAACTTACTTTTCCCAGCCCCATTCCTTCGCCAAACAGCAGCACACTTAGAATGGATATACCCGTCACGCCAATCCCAGACCACACTGCATAGACAACGCTAATTTCAATTTCTTTTAAGAACAAACTAAAACAGAAAAAAGAGAGCGGATAGCCGATCGCCGAGCCAATTCAATAAACAGGCTTGATGAATCCATTCGCAAGTTTGAGACAGACCATTGCAAAAATTTCGGACGCGATCGCCAGACTGATTTGCAATTCGGTCTGCGATAGTATGAAAACCAAAAACTATCTATCTCTGTACTCGGATATTAGTAGGCGATGAGTTATCGAATTCAGCAAAGCACAAAACTTTTATCATTTTCAGAGTTCGACCACCTAGACCTATTTCAGGCACAGGCACTTCACTATCGCTATGCGCGTCATTCTCACCCTACCTATTCGATCGGCTTAATCGAAGCAGGACTTGGAGGCAATTATTACCGAGGTGCGACTCATCTGGCTCCGCCCCAAAGCATGATTTTAATGAATCCAGAAGAGGTTCATACAGGCTATTCTGCCGAGGGATTACCGCTCACCTATCAGATGCTTTATCCCAGTGTGCAGTTAATGGAGCAAATTGCAGGTGAACTTCAAGGCGATCGATTTCCTGATTTCAGAATTCCTGTCGCTCAAAATCAGTCTTTAGCAGAAAAATTCGCTTCGCTGCTGCACAGCCTTGAATGTTCAAAGGATAAGTTCACTCAGCAGTGTTTATTGATTGATGTTCTATCGCTGATCATTACTCAGCATGCAGGTATCAAATCTCGATCGATTCAATCGAATCAGGAACATCAGGCGATCGGTTTAATTAAGGAATATCTACACGATTAGTACAACACCAATATTTCCTTAGAACAGCTTGCGGAACTTACTCATCTCAACCGTTCTTATCTGATTCGAGTGTTTAGTAAAGCAGTCGGAATGCCCCCTTATACTTATCTAACTCAGGTGCGGGTAGAAAAAGCAAAAGAGCTGCTTCGGCAGGGAATGTCGGCAGCAGAAACAGCGATCGCGGTTGGAATGGCAGACCAGAGCCACCTAAATCGCCACTTTAAGCGAATCGTAGGGGTAACGCCGGGACAGTATCGCCATATTTATTCTCAGCAATAGGTTTCGGAATGGGTTTCAGGAATGGGCTTCAGGAATAGAGCAATCAATTTCAGGGCAGCAATTCACGTCTAAAAAGATACTGAAAGCAGATGTCAATATCGTTCAAGATGGTTTTCTGAAAGGGTTTAATACTGAGGTCATCGTTCATTACACTTCACTCAACCGATGGCTTCTCAAGATTCATCCCAGGCTTATTATCTTGCCCAAATCAACATTGCCCTGATGAAAGCTCCACTTCACGACCCAATCATGGCCGAATTTGCAAATGCTCTGAATGCAGTCAACGCGATCGCCGATCAGAGCCAGGGATTTGTATGGCGGTTAAAAGACGGGGATGGAAATGCAACGAATATTCGCGCCTTTGATGATCCCCAGATTCTGGTGAACCTATCAGTTTGGCAAAATGTAGAGTCGCTTAAAACCTATGTTTATCAGAGTCTCCACGGTAGTTTTTTTGTGCGCCGCCGCGCCTGGTTTGAAAAATATCCAGGGGCACATTTCGCAATGTGGTGGATTCCCGCAGGTCACATTCCTTCAGTCGAGGAAGCCAAAGCCAAGCTAGACCATCTCTGGCTGCACGGAGACTCAGAAACCGCCTTCACTTTTGCCAAACCCCATCCGCAGCCGATCGTTTCACATTACTGATTTCCATTCACTTCACTCATCTCCATTAACTTCTAACTTCTCAGAGATACGGCGTTTTTCACTCCCGTAAGGTACGGGGGGTGTGGAGGCTTCGCCCCCACGCAGGGGCACAGCCCCTGCACCCCATTTTTTGTACTTCAATAGCTTGAACAAGGCTGTAACTTCCAAGACCACGGCATTCTCTACGCCCGCCTTCGTACTATCCGATCGCCCCAAAGCCCTGGTCTGAGTGAGAATAGAACTACATTTCTCATCTCGATCGCCTTTCCTATGGAAACGCCCCGTTCTTCTGCTGACTCTGCTCAATCGTCTGCCAGTTCTCATACCAGGCTGGTTCCGGCTCGGCTGCAAGATTTTCACTTCGATCGTGCCCATACAAGCTTGAAGCAGGCAATTAGCCGCTATGCCCAGCAGTTGCGAATTCGCAGACCTGGAACCCCCGTGGAGCTACAGGCAGCCCTGAAGACGGATCTCGATCGCCTCACGGCCAGTCTGGAAAAGCTGGATCAAGGGTTGATTCGGATTGCGGTGTTTGGGCTAGTGAGTCGCGGCAAGTCGGCGGTGGTAAATGCGCTACTGGGGCAAAAGGTGCTGCAAACGGGACCGATCAACGGCGTAACGCAATATCCGCGATCGGTGTACTGGTCGGTTCGAGAGGGAATGCCCGTTGAGCTAATTGACACGCCCGGATTAGATGAAGTGGGTGGCGAATCGCGGGCAAGCATGGCGCGACAGGTGGCAGACCAGGCGGATCTCATTCTGTTTGTGGTGGCAGGCGACATTACTCGCACCGAATACCGGGCACTGACTGATCTACAGCAGGCAAATAAGCCGATCGTCCTCGTATTTAACAAGGTAGATCTGTATCCGCGAGTCGATCGCCAGTCAATTTTCCAAAAGCTGCAAACCCTCTTTGTCCAAAGCGGTGACAGCGACGAGTTTAGACCCCGACTCAGTCCGCAAGACGTTGTCCTTGTTTCGGCAGAACCCGCACCGATGGAAGTTCGGGTCGAGTATCCTGACGGACGGGTCGAGTATGAGTGGGACGCACCAGAACCGCAAATTGACCCACTGCGCGAAAAGCTGCTGGAAATTCTCAATCGCGAAGGCAAATCCCTGCTGGCACTCAACGCACTGCGGCAAGCCAGCGAAACTGAAGGCTCGATCGCTCGCAAAACAGTGAAATTGCACGAGCAAGCCACTGAAGATCTGATTTGGCAGTTCGCTAAGTGGAAAGCGATCGCCATTGGCGCAAACCCGATCGCCGTTTTGGATCTAATGGGCGGAGCCGTCACTGATCTGCTAATGATCCGCGCGCTCGCTAAGCTCTACGGTCTACCCATGACCAGCTACGAAGCGGGGAAACTGCTGAAGGCAATTCTGTTTAGTTCGGGTGGCTTGCTGTTGGGTGAAGTGGGGAGCGGAGTGCTGCTCGGCATGGGCAAAAGCGGGGCTGCAGTGGCAACGGCATTTGATAGCGTCAATGGCATTATGACCTACGGCACAACAGCAGTCGCGCAGGCAACGCTGGCAGGTTTCGGCTCTTATCGCGTGGGTAAGGCGGCTCAGGTTTATCTGGAGCAAGGCTGCACCTGGGGACCGCTGGGCGCGGATACGGTGATTCAGGAGATTTTGAATCAGGTCGATCGCGAAACGGTGATTTATCGTCTGCGGCAGGAACTCCTTCAGAACGAACCGTTGAACAGGCTTTAATCGGGCTTAGATTGCGGTGGGTTTCCGAGTGTTTCCGCTGCCAAAACCATTGCTTCGGCAGCAAATTCAGCAGAGGGAATTTTGAGAAGCTGTACAATTCTTAATATTCCTTTGAGGAAGCAGACCTTTCCCGCTGAGTTCAGCAGAGAATCCGGTCACACACAATCTATTTGACATACCCGAGAAGTGATGGAAAAAGCTGTGATTTGAGTACCTAGATCTGACAGTTTCGATAGAAATTGTTTGCCTTTAAAAGTTTTTGCGACCCAACCTTCAGTAGACATACATTCACTATCAGCCAAACAACCTAATTTCCTGCTTCTACAGGTTGTTCTAATACAGCCCGTAACGTTCCTAGCAAATCTTGAATGGTATAGGGCTTATCAATAAAGTCCTTAACTTCGCTAGCTTCTCTCAATTTATCGTTAGACATAAATCCACTCATGGCAATCACTTTGATCCTCGGATTAATTCTCCGAAGGTTCTGAATCGTTGTTGGACCATCCATAGATGGCATCATCATATCCACTAAGGCAACAGTAATCTTATGTTTGTATTGAGCACAGAGCGAAATTGCTTCAATTCCATTATTCGCTATCAGCACACGGTAGTTATAGGCTTCTAATGAAGCTTTCGTTATTGCTAAAATTTCTGTTTCGTCATCTACAACAAGAATCCATTCTTCATTTCCATTAGGCGGATTAGAAGGTTCTACTCGTGGGGAAACGGATGCTCCTATCGCTGGTAAGAATACTTTAAATTCAGTGCCCTCTCCCAGCTTGCTAACCACATCAATGAACCCTCCGTGGCTTTTAACAATGCCTCTCACCGTAGAAAGTCCTAACCCTGTCCCTTTACCAATTTCTTTAGTTGTAAAAAACGGTTCAAAAATTCTATCCGTAATTTCAGCTGACATTCCGGTCCCTGTATCTTTGACTGTAAGTCCAATGTAGGAACCAATGGATGCATCAAGATTCATGCGGGCATAATGTTCATCTACAATCACGTTTGCAGCAGAGATGATGAGCGTACCGCCATTTGGCATCGCATCACGAGCATTAACGACCAGATTCATCAGCACTTGATGTAAGTGAGTTGCATCCCCAGAAACTGACCAAAGCCCCGGTTCCACATAGGCTAGCAACTCAATCGATTTTGGAAATGTCTTCTCAGCAATTTGCTTAACTTCGTAGACCAGATGCTTCACCTGCACGCTCGTCCGTTTCCCTTCCACGCCACGGGCAAATTGGAGGACTTGCTTGACGAGAGCAGCCCCACGTCTAGTATTCATTTCAATGATTTTAAATAAATGCTGGCTCTGCTCGTCGGCACTGGGAAACTTGTACTGTAACAATTGTGCTGTAGCTAGAACAGGGGTCAGGATGTTGTTGAGATCATGAGCAATGCCGCCTGCAAGGGTACCCAAACTCTCAAGCCGTTGAGTTCGCAGGAATTGGCTTTCGAGCTGTTTCTTTTCAGTGATGTCTGTATTAACTGTCAAGAAAGATTTGGGTTGCCCCTGGGCATCATGCATTAAGGTCCAACGGCTGGTGACAATAATTTCTTTGCCCTGCTTATTGACTTGATGCAATTCGCCTTGCCAAGTACCACATTCAATTAAACTTCTTTGAGCAACCTCGAGTTGCTTGAGTGAGTCTGGTCGATACAACAGTTGAGTCGCATTTTGGTCGATCGCCTCTTCAGCGTTCCATCCATAGAGATGCTCTGCACCCTTGTTCCAATACTGAATTTTGTTATCCAAATCTCGTACTAGAATGGCATCGGTTGTAATGTTGAGTAGAGCCGCCTGTTCCCGAATCTTGTCTTCTGCCTGCTTGTGCTGAGTTAGGTTAAGGACAAAACCAACGATTGCCTGAGATTCATCGAGCAAAGCCCCGCCAACCATGACAGGAATGCGGTATCCATCCTTGTGAAAATATTCCTTTTCAAAGGCACTAAACGCTCCAGTATTGGTTAATTCTGCCAGTGCGGCTTCATGGAGGTGGACATATCCTGGAGGTGTCATTGCGTGCCAATTTAACTTCCCAGCTTTCAAGTCAGCGCGATCGTATCCAACGATTTGGAGGAAGGCATCATTGGCGTCTGTAATACTGCCATCTGCCAGGCTAAAAATAATGCCAATCACATTGGATTCGATTAAACGTCTGAACCGGGCGTCACTGCGCTGCAGTGCTCTAAACGCTTGCTCACGTTCTTCTTCTACCCGCTGACGCTGTTGAATTTCCTTTTCTAGCCGCTCATTCTGCTCTGTTAATCGCTTGGTCAAGTTTTGCAGCCGAAAGTGAGTATTGATTCGCGCTAAAACTTCTTCATGATCTAGCGGTTTAGTGATGTAATCAACTGCCCCAAGATTTAAACCTTTGACCTTATCAACGTTATCGCTAACAGCGGTTAGAAAAATGATCGGGATCTCTTGCGTAGTTGAGTTTGCCTTTAGGCGACGGCACGTTTCAAACCCATCTATTCCGGGCATGAGAATGTCTAGCAAAATCAAGTCGGGTGGAGCATATTCTGCTAGAGCAATCGCTCTTTCCCCATCTTCAGCGATCACCACTTTGAAACCATCGGCTTCCAGCAAGTCGAGCAGCACATCTAGATTTGTGGGCGTATCATCCACGATTAAAATAACGCCTTTCTCAGCAATTCCTGTATTCATAAACACCTCCTAAAATTGCTTTAAAAATTCCAAAATTTGTCGCCCTTTAAATCCTTTGGCAAGCTGCCGCAAGTGGGTAGCAAAAGGGCTCCATTGCTGGTTTGACTCCTCCAACTGGGTTACTCGTTTGGCGATGGCTCGTAAATCTCCTCGCATGGCTAAATCCAGAAGAATAGCAACCTCTTCTGCTGGCGGAATCGAAAAATCAACTGAAAGGTTAGGGACAGCTGAGGCAGAACTCACTTGGCTATTTTCCTGCTGGTCCCTCTCTTTAAAGGGTTCTTGAATGTCGCTCTCATTTTCGTAAATCCATTCCAATTTCAGGTGTTCTTGCAATTTCTGGAGGAGGTCGGCCTCTCGAATTGGTTTCGACAGAAAATCATTGCAGCCTACCTTGAGACTCTGTTGCTGATCGAATTCAAAGACACTAGCCGAGACTGCAATCACAACGGTATCTTTTAGGGCTGGCATTAACCTGAGTTGTCGGGTTGCCTCAAAGCCGTCTAGATTCGGCATCACTAAGTCAATCAGAACAGCATCGGGCTGAAAATCCTGTGCTTTATTCAATCCGTCTTCACCATCCACAGCGTCTATGACGTCAAATCCGATCGGCTCTAAGAGATTCACAAGGATAGAGCGATTTGTCGGTTTGTCGTCCACCACTAAAATTTTCCGCCTGTCGCCTGTGAACCCAGTAATTGTGCGCTTTGAGGTAGCAGCATCTGTCGATGAATGGACCGCCACTAGGTCTAAATCAAACCAGAAAGTGCTACCTACACCCAAGGTACTCTTGACCTGAAGCGTTCCTCCCATCATCTCAACCAGCTGACAGCTGATGGCTAGCCCTAACCCCGTTCCTTCTGTCTTACGGCTATTTTCGCCCACCTGTTGAAACGGCTTGAAGATCTCATCAAGCTGATCAGCAGCAATGCCAACACCGGAATCTTCGACTTGAAAGCGAATCTTCTGCTCGTGATAACCCACCTTAAAAACAACCGTTCCCGTTTCAGTGAATTTGACGGCATTGCCAAGCAGGTTTAGCAGGACCTGGCGCAAGCGTTTGTCATCCGCCCGAATCACCTTAGGCAGAGAAGATGGTGTCTGATAGGTTAACGAAATGCCTTTTTGTTCAGCTTTAATTTTGCAGATCTCTACGATGCTTTGTAAGAATTCCGCAAAATGAAACTCTCTTGAATACAGCTCCATCTTACGGGCTTCAATTTTAGAAAGATCTAAAACATCATTGATCAGCGTTAGTAGGTGCTCTCCACATTGGTGAATGATTGCAATGCGATTCTTTTGCAGTTCGGATAAAGAGCGGTCTTTTTGACAAATTTGTGTATATCCTAAGATGCCATTCAGTGGCGTACGAAGTTCATGGCTCATGTTTGCCAGAAATTCACTCTTCGCTCGGTTGGCAGACTGGGCTATTTCTTCTGCCTGTTGGCGATCGCGAACCTCTTGCTGAAGCTGTAGGGTTCGCTCTTCTACTTTCATTTCCAGAGTTTTACTGTAATTCTCTAACTGTTCATGCGATCGTTTTAGATCAGTGTTGGCGGCTGCCAAATCTTGATAAAGACGGGCGTTTTCAAGGGAGATCGCCGCTTGGGAGGATAAAAGCTGCAAAACTTCTACTCGCTCTGCTGTAAAAGCACCCGTTGTTAAATTGTTTTCCAAATAGAGAATGCCAATGAGCTTACCTTGATGAACGATCGGCACACACAAAACGGATTTGGGCTGACGATCAAGAATATAGTCATCCGTTGTGAAAATTCCCTCACGGGTCGCTTCATTCAGAACCACATTCTCCTGCGTTTGCCGCACAT
>NZ_JACJOR010000053.1:0-10823 GCF_014695615.1 Leptolyngbya sp. FACHB-711 | reverse complement strand
ATTACCCGCTAGCCCAACATTGGGACTCAGCCCATTTGCAGTCCTTTTAGTAATCGGCTCTGCGCGTCGCCTGACAATCCCTTTGCCTGAATCAGCACCCCAAAATTGCCCAGCCCCATCGGATTTATGAGCCCATGTAGTGCTTCTCGCCGTTGCAGAATAATTTGCAGCGTCAGATCAGGATCGGGCTGAGACAGTGCGGTAAGTCGATCGCCCAAGCCCAACGCCATCAGAAACAAGCCCTGCTGCGTGAAGCCGATCGGGTCTAGTCCTGCTGGTGTGCCGTATTGCTCCAGAGCCGTGAAATCGACATGAGCGGTAATATCTTGATGACCGATCGCCCGATAGGGGTTGTCGTGATGGGCGTGGTGATAGTAGCACTGAAGCGTCCCTGCACTGCGGGTTGGGCTGTAGTAGCGATGGGCAGGATAGCCATAGTCGATCGTCAGCAAATAGCCCTGATGGAGCCGATCGGCAACGGTATGCAGCCAGTCGATCGCTGCCAGATTGACTTCGGTGCGGTAGCCGTCTGGGTAGGGGGTCAAATCTACTCCGATCTGCTGAAAATACTCGGCAAAGCGCGGGGTTGAAAGTTCGCCGATCGTCTCTATAAAATGGGCATCAGCAAAATGGGCATCGGAGGCAACGGCAGGATTGGGTGTCGGTTCACTGCTTACGGTGATGTAAATTTCTTGAAGCTTACCGTTTGCAATTGTCAGCCGATGTACGGGAAAAGCATCGACTAATTCGTTGGAAAAGCAGCAGCCAACGATCGAATCTGAAGAAATCTCGTCCCAGGTGTGCCATGCCACTTCGCCCCAGGAGTCGATTAGGGAGCGGAGACGGGCTTGCTGTTCGGCGGCAAAGGCAGGTGATTTTTCGACAATTACATAGCGCAGCGCGGCAAAGCACTCGAAATAATGTCGATGCAGATAGCGCACGATGTCCTGTGCCAGAAGTCCCTGTCCGGCTCCCATCTCAACCAGCGTAAAGGGATTGGGGCGATCGAGCTTTTCCCACATCTGGGCAAATTGAACGGCAAGCAGTTCTCCAAAGTCTGCGCCGAGATGGGGTGAGGTGGCAAAGTCTCCCTGTGCGCCAATCTTTGACTGAAAGCGAGCGTAATAGCCGTGCTGTGGTTCGTACAGTGCCAGATCCATAAACTCTGCAAAGGTGACGCGCTGCTGCGGACTGGCGGCAATGCGATCGGCAATGATCTGACACAATGCAGGATTACTCGGCTCTAGCTGCAAGCGTCTCGTCATGCGTCACCGTCCTCCCCAGACTTGCAACACCCGTCCTCGAAGCGTTTGATTGAGCCAGGGGGTGTTAGTCGATCGCGATTTGAGCGTGCGAGAAGTCACCTGCCAGGCATGATTGGGGTCAAACAGCATTAGCTCGGCGGGCTGACCCGGCTGAATGCTTGCAGGAGATTGGTTTAATAGCTGTGCCGGATTGGTGCTAAGTGCCCGCCAGAGGGTAAGAGCAGGGATCTTTTCAGAAACGACTAACGCCTGCCAGAGCAGCGGTAAAGCCAATTCCAGTCCGATCGCCCCCGGTGGAGATTCAGCAAAAGCGACAGTTTTTTCTTCGTAAGTGTACGGACTATGATCAATCGCAATCGCATCGATGATCCCCGATCGAATGCCCTCGATTAAGGCTGCCTGATCCGCAGGATTGCCCAGGGGCGGTTCGACATGAAGGCTGGGATCGTAGCTCTGCACCGCTTCAATGTTGAGCAAAAGGTGCATCCAGCTGGTGCTTGCTGTGATCGGTAGCCCGGTTGCCTTTGCCTGCCGAATCAGATCAACGCTTCGCGCGGTTGAAACTCGCATTAAATGCACCGGAGTTCCAATTGCCGCGAGGCATTCCAGCAGAGCCGCTAAAGGGGCAGTCTCCGCGTAGTCTGGGCTTCCGGGCAGTCCTAACCGCAGGGATTCCTGGCCTTCGCGCACCACGCCATTGCCGCTCAAGGATCGATCGCAGCACCATAACGCGATTGGCTGACTCAGACCTTGGCTGTACTCTAGCAGGCGACGCAGCAGAGTCATGTTTTGAATCGGCTTGCTGTCTGCAAATCCCGCGATGCCCGACTCTGCCAATTCTGCCAGTTCCGTCATTTGTTCGCCTTTGGCATCCAGCGTTAATGCTCCCCAGTTGCGAATTTGGGGGACGGTAAATTTCTGGCACTGAGACTGAAACCAGGCAACAGTCGCGGGATTATCGACTGCAGGATGGGTATCAGGGAGCAGGGTTAAGCGGGTAAACCCTCCAGCAACCGCCGCCGCTGCCAAAGAATCAATCGTCTCCCGTTCCTCAAATCCCGGCTCACCCGAATGGCTGTATAAGTCCACCAATCCCGTGCCCAGAATTAGCCCTGACCCATCCCGGATTTGAGTATTATCCGGGTAAGAATTAATCGCTGCTTCGACCGACTGAATCACGCCATCCCCGATCAAGACATCTGCAACCCGATCGCCTCGCAGTTCCCCAGAGGGGGAATCACCCAGGGTCACAGGGTCAAGCAGGCGAACTTGTCGGATTAGCTCAGCGGTCATAAATTCGTTCCTGTGATTACCAGTCCCGTGGTTACAGTCCCGTGGCTACAGTGCCCCGGCTGCCGTCTTGTCGAGAACGCCTCCTAGATGGCTTGTGATGTTGAGGGCATGAATCAGCGGTTTGCCCTGGTTGCCGAGCGGATAGTCGATCACCGTTACGGCTCCGTTGCCTTGTTTAAAGGTCCAGAAGGTCTCAGGACCGCGATCGATCAAATAACCCAGAATTGCCTTATTCACGGCATCGTGAGCCACCACCAGTACGGTTGTCGGTCTATCATCCTGAGACTCTGGCGTTGAGGCAACCAGATCCTTCCAGGCAAGCACAACCCGATCCCACACCTGCTGAAGATTTTCGCCTTCAGGCATTTGCACGGTTTCGGGCGCGATCTGCCATTGCTTTAGCTCCCCAGGAAACTCTGCTTCGATTTCGGCTTCCAGCTTGCCTTCCCAGAGCCCGTGGCTAATTTCGCAGAGGCGATCGTCCAGTTCTAGCGTCACTTGCGGGTGATGTTGCAGAATAATTTCTGCCGTTTCTTTTGGGCGGAGCATCGGGCTGCTGAGGGCGCGATCAATTGCGACATCCCGCAAAAATTCGGCTGCCTGACCTGCCTGTACCCGTCCTTGATCATTGAGCGGCACATCGATCTGTCCCTGAAACCGCTTGTCTCGATTCCAGTTAGTTTCGCCATGGCGCACCAGCAAAAATCTTGCGCCTTTTGTGTCTTTGCGCGGCTTTGGGATCGGTTCGCCTAGATGCGCCGTCAAATTTACAGACTCAAGTTGCACTGGATCGCCTAGACCGCCTGCGAAGTTCAGTACGCTGATGCCGCAATTTGACTGGTGCATTGATTTATAGCTGTCTGCGTCCAGCCCGACTGCTGCCCCGATCAAACAGCGATTGATACCGCTATGCGCCACAACCAGAATGGTTTCACCTAAATGCTGCGGTAAAATTTCCTGCCAGAACTGCCGTGCCTGCTCATAAAGAGCCATGACCGGATAGAAATCTGTTGTGCCTTCTGGGGTTTCCATGGGCATTTTCAAATCCTTCGGGCGATCGCGCCAAAGCAAAAATCCTTCGGGAAACTGCTGCTCGACTTCTTCAAAGGTGAGTCCTTCCCATTGCAGCAAATTGATTTCCTTCAAGTTGTCTGTCAACCGCAGATCAGGGATCGGCGTGCCCTGCTCGTTTAAGCTCGATAAGATAAGCTGCGCAGTTTGCTTAGCGCGTTTGAGCGGACTGGAATAAGCCGCATCGAACTTCAAACCCTGCAACACTGCGCCGACCTGCCGCGCTCCTGCCTGCCCTTTTTCTGTTAAGTCAGACAAATCACAGTGTCCCTGCACCCGCCGCTCGACGTTATAGGTGCTTTCTCCATGCCGAACCAGAATAACGCGAGTCACCGGGGCAATCCTCCCATGCGCTGAAAATCTCTAAAGCCGCTGAACGTTAAAAGTCCTTTGCAATTCTACCGTGATCGGGACAGGAAGAATTTGTCTTGCTTCCTCCCTCTGGCTTTTGCGATCGCCACCCTTACAATGCAATTATTCAATGGAATTATTTTGTCAAATCATTTCAAAAAAATTCTGTAAATTTCTGTCCAGCGATCGGGTCTGAATCGATGAGTCAAATCAAACGGCTAATTTTAAGCGGCATTACGCTTCTGGTGGTTCTATTTTTAGGTGGTTCCCTGCTTGCCAGCTTTAGCGAACCCCAAATTACCAATCGCCTGGAGCTTTACCAGACCGATCTGCTGCTGCGAGCCAGCGAACTCAAACCGAATGCGTCAGATCCCGCCAATCTGGCTGGGGTAAAAAACACCTTACTCGGTCAAGACCCGGTTAAAACTGCGCTGGAGCAATATCAGTCTGTGCGAAACTCCGCCGCCGAAAATCTTCAGCAGCTACAGACCCGCCTCACCGTTTCTCAGGACAATCCTTTCCCCGAGGAAGCTGTCCAGTCTTCTCGTCCCACTGATCCCGACACGAGAACTACGCCTGCGCCCACGGAGCCTGCCACGATCGAAGAACAAAACAAACAGCTTCGACTCGCCGTGCTGCAGCAGCAAACCCTGATCGATCAGCTTGATCTGCGGATCGGGCTGCTTCAGGCAGAGCAAAACCACACCGATGCGGCGATCGAATCCTGGCAATCCCTTAAAGATCGACTTGCTTCCTTTCAGCCCACCGCTCAGCGTCCATCTGGTAAGGTTTCCGATAAAAATTCCACCGCTTCGATTAGAGCAATTACTCCCGTTCTGATTGGCTTATGGAATGAGCCACCCCGTTTGCTTCCTGATGCCGAATCCCAAATTCAAGCCTCGCTGGATGGTTGGTTTCGCGATCGGGCACTGCGGCGACTCTATGCCCTACAACAGCGACCCGATGCGCTGGCCGCCCTGGAAGTAACTCAACAGCAGGTGGCTCGTCAAACGCTGGTGAAGCTAACTCTTGTGGGCGTTGCTCCGGCGATCGGCGGCTCTTTGGGGATCGTGCTGCTACTGATTGTGGTTGGACGCTGGCTCATCCGGGCAAAGCAAGCTCCTGCTGAAGCAAACAGTCTGGCATGGCAGGTTCCCTGGACTGGGGAAACTGTCTGGCAGGTCTTGATCGGCGGCTTTTTCTTTTCAGGTCAGCTGCTTGTGCCCTGGGTGCTGCATCTGCTGCCGCTTAATTTTGCTGCTTTTGGACAACGGGCCCAGGCGATCAATACGCTTTGCTATTACTTACTGATGGCAAGTGCAACGCTGCTCACTCTTTATTTATCGATTCGAGCGTACTTTCCTTTACCAAAGGACTGGTTTCAGCTCAAGGGCAAACGTAACTGGTTTCTATGGGGAATTGGAGGCTATCTGGTCGCATTGCCGCTGATGCTGGCGGTTTCCCTGGTAAATCAGCAGCTTTGGCAGGGCCAGGGAGGCAGCAATCCGTTATTACAGATTGTGCTGGAAGAAGGCGATCGCGTCGCCCTAGCAATTTTTCTGTTTACAGCGGCAGTCGCGGCTCCGGTCTTTGAGGAACTGCTGTTTCGCGGATTTCTGCTGCCCTCGCTGACACGCTACTTTCCCGTTTGGGGATCGATTGCCCTGAGCAGTGTTTTGTTTGCCATCGCCCATTTAAGCCTGTCGGAAGTGCTACCGCTGACGGTGCTGGGATCAATCCTGGGCTTTGTTTACTCTCGATCGCGCAGTTTACTGACGCCAATGCTGATGCATAGTCTATGGAATAGCATCACCATGCTGGGGCTATTTATTTTGGGTCGCGGATAATCTCAACCGCAATGTCCAAATCGGTAAATCTGATACAAATTCTCTGTCTTTTTTATTTGTTCATCGCTCTAAAACAATCGTCGGAAAGTAATTCCTGGTTGATTTCTCGACTGTGCTAAAAAATATCATTTTCATTCCATCAAGTAATACGATTGGGTGAACCCGATTGTCCTCATCCTATGGCATGATGTTTATGGCTACAGATAGGGATTTATATTACAAATCCTGAAGGTGCAGTCAAAAGAGTGTCACACCGACTACCTCACTTTTAGTTCAATAAGTCACAACAGAAGCAGAGAAACTTTGCGCTGTTCATGGCAATTTGACTAAAGCTGAATTAAGCAAACTTCATTTCCTTCGCAACATTCAGATCAGTCGAATCGTCGTTTGCTAGTGGTGTGTGTTTATGGAGTGGTTCATGCGATGGAACGGTTTGTCGGTGCTCTCTCACTAACCCTATTGCTGTCTGGATTGGCAGCAGTTGCTCAGGTTTCGCCTTCTCAAACTCCCACCTCTAACTTAATTAATGCGGAAATCCTGCCTGCGCTTAAGGGCGACCTGGCTCAAGCAGATGCCGCAGTGAGCCGCGCTGAACTGGCAAATATCTTAGTCACCACCTTTCAACTTGACCCGGCAAAACAAACCGCTGCTGCCCCTGCGTTAGCAGATGTGTCGGTCTCGCACTGGGCTTACAAAGATATTCAGACGGTTGTAAAAAGCGGTATCATGACCGTTCAGCCGGGAGGAAAATTTCTTCCCGATCATCGAGTCTCTCGCGCTGAGGCGTTTTCTGTAATCGCCAAAGCATCGGGCAGTGTTCAGGATTCGGACCCGACCGCTACTGGGATTTTGGCAAACTATGCCGATTCCTATCAGGTTCCGCCTTGGGCACGCCAGCAGATTGCAGCGGCCCTGCATCGCGGATTCGTCAACATACGATCGGATCAGCGAATCGATCCCTTGAGCGTCATGACTCGCGCTGATATGGCTCATGCCCTGAGACAGTATCATTTTCAGGAGATTCCTACAGGACTGCGCCGTTCGTTTTCTAGACCAATTGGAAGCTGAACGTAACCCTGGAAAGTTTACTGGGGCTTCAGGAAACCCAAATTAAGGTTTTCAATTCCTTCACCTGAACCCTTTCCTCACCACTTATGCTGGATTCAACCAGCGCATTAAATTGTTTAAGCCTGCTTCAACTTGCTAACTTAACGATCGCTTACCTTCACTCTGGCTAGTCCCACCGCGATCGTTTCCTATGATTCCACAGGTGAAATGATGAATAGTTCATCGACACTTCATACAATTCATTCTCCCAGACGTGATCCCCTCCAGCCTATCCGTCTTTGGGTAGATACTCTTCCTGTCCAAGACCGCACCTTTGCCCGCCGCATTGCTAAGCTGATCCCGCCGCAGTGCCCGTTTGAGCGCGACATCAAGGTGTTCGGGAAAACTCTGCTGCACATTCCGCCCCTCTGCAAGCTCAACCCTCTTTATGAAGAGCTAGTCGGACTGCGGTTTCGTGCCCTCTGCTATCTGGCAGACGAATGTGGTGAAGATATTCGCCCTTACTGCTAAGCCAGATTGCCAGTTGATCCCTGGATTCCCTATTAAACCCAATTAAAATAGTTCCACTTTTGCAGGCTTTATGCCTGCTTTTTTTATCAGCTTGAAAGCTGCAAAATCTTTGCCTCCGGGGAACTCGTGATCCCCAAGGGAACTAGAGAGCTAGTGTAAAGCAACAAAAAAGGGGGCAAAGCCCCCAGAATTATGTACTCGTGCTATCAACTTTGCTTGATCAAATCAGGCTTACGCGATTGCTTCGCAGTTGCCCCTACGGGGCGATCGGTGCAAAGCTTGCTTTTTCCTGACGACAAATCTGGATCTGACCATCATCATCAACATCGGCAAAAGCAGTATCACCGTCCCGAACAGTACCCGACAGCATCGCTTCTGCAAGATTGTCTTCGAGTAAGCGGGCAATCGCTCGACGCAAGGGGCGTGCCCCATAGACGGGGTTAAAGCCCTCGGAGACCAGACGCTCCTTAAAGGCAGGCGTGACTTCCAGACCAAGATTCTGCGCTTGCAGACGAGCTGCGACTTCTTGAATCATCAGGTCGGCGATCTGAGTGACTTCTTCGCGGTTGAGCTGACGGAAGACAATGATCTCGTCAATGCGGTTCAGCATTTCAGGGCGGAAGTAAGCCTTCATGTCGTCCATCACGCGCGATCTAATCTGGTGATACTGAGCGGTTGCGGTATCTTCTGCGGTTGAGAAGCCAAGGCTGCTGCCACCTTTTTCGATCGCCTTCGAGCCGATATTCGAGGTCATGATCACGACCGTATTCTTGAAGCTGACCGTGCGACCCCGCGAATCGGTCAAGCGACCGTCTTCGAGCAACTGAAGCAGCATGTTGAAGACATCAGGATGCGCTTTCTCGATCTCGTCCATCAGGATCACGGTGTACGGCTTGCGGCGAACTGCCTCGGTCAACTGACCGCCTTCGTCGTAGCCCACATAGCCCGGAGGCGAACCAATCAGCTTGGAAACCGTATGCGACTCCATGAACTCAGACATATCGAGCCGGATCATCGCTTCTTCGGAACCGAACACGGCAACGGCGAGGGCTTTGGCAAGCTCAGTTTTACCCACGCCCGTCGGACCCGAAAACAGCAGACTGGCGATCGGACGATTGGGATCACTGATGCCCACCCGAGAGCGACGTACGGCACGCGACACAGCTTTCACCGCATCTTCCTGACCGATCACCCGCTCATGCAGAACGTCCTCTAGGTGCAGCAGCATCATCGATTCAGATTCGGTCAGCTTGCTCACCGGAATGCTTGTCCAGGAAGCAACCACCTGAGCAATGTCTTCGGCAACCACCACGGGTAGGTCAGCCTGCGAAACGGTCACATCTCCGTTCTTGAGCGCCTGAATCTGCTTTTCTAACTCCAGCTCGCGATCGCGCAACTGTCCGGCTTTGTCGAAGTCTTGCTCGGTGACAGCGGCTTGTTTGGCGGTAGTGACTTCCTTCAGCTCATGCTTAAGATCTTTAGTGGGCGAGGCTTTGCTGTTGCGAAAACGCACCATTGATCCGGCTTCGTCAATCAAGTCGATCGCCTTATCAGGCATGAACCGATCGGTGATGTAGCGATCGGAGAGCTTGGCAGCCGCATCCAGTGCCTCGTCAGAAATCGTCAGGCGGTGGTGCTGCTCATAGCGATCGCGCAGTCCGTGCAGAATGGCGATCGTTTCTTCTACAGAAGGTTCACCCACCATCACGGGCTGGAAGCGGCGTTCCAAGGCAGCATCGCGCTCGATGTGCTTGCGGTATTCGTCCAGTGTGGTCGCGCCAATCACCTGAAATTCACCTCTTGCCAGGGCAGGCTTCAGCATATTCGCTGCATTTGTACCGCCTTCGGTTCCGCCCGCACCCACAAGGGTATGAATCTCATCAATCATAAGAATGACATTCTGCGACTCGCGGACTTCCTGAACAATCCCCGTAATGCGCTCTTCAAAGTCACCCCGGAGCTTTGTGCCTGCCAGGAGGCTGCCCATGTCAAGCGAGATGATTTGCTTGTCCAGCAGAAGGTCGGGAACCTGACCATCTACGATACGCTGTGCCAAACCTTCGGCGATCGCAGTCTTGCCGACGCCAGGCTCACCCACCAGCACCGGATTATTCTTAGTACGGCGACCCAGGATTTGAATCACACGCTCTAATTCGGGCGATCGACCCACCATCGGGTCAAGCTTACCGTCTTTGGCAAACTCGGTCAGATTGCGACCAAACTCGCTCAGCATCTTGCCTATCCCCTTGGAGCTGCCCTCCATCGAGCGACGACGTGCCCCAGCCGTAGCAGGTTCGACTTCATTCATTGCCTGAAGGAGCTGCACTCTGGCGGAAACGGCATCTACGTTCATTGCTTCCAGAACTTTGTTGGCAACATTGTCACCGTCCTGAATCAGTGCCAGCAGAATGTGCTCTGGCGCGATGTAAGGCGTATCAAGCTGCCGTGCCTGCTCGAAAGCTAGCTCAAAAATGCGCTTTGATTTAGGTGTAAAGGGAATATTGACTGGGACGAAACCAGAACCGCGTCCCACAATTTTTGTGACTTCGCGTCGTGCGGCTTCCAGCGTAATCCCTAGCTCGGTCAGCAGTTTAAAGGCTGCCGTGCCTTCTACGCGGATTAAGCCTAATAAAAGCTGCTCGGTACCGACATGAGCATGACCCAGCCGACGCGCTTCTTCCTGGGCAGCCATGACAACGGCGATCGATTTCTCAGTGAAATACTCAAACATCTTGAGGTGGTTCCTGAATGGAAATGGCAACTAAATAAAGTGACAAAACTAAAGTGTCAACGTGCATCAGGTTCTGAACTGAATTGAAACGCGATCGAATCAACAAATGGCTGTACCACAGGTCAGAACCGGGAATACAAAGACCCAGTGCTCACTAGGACTGATCAGGGGCAGGGTCGGTGAGGTCTTTCAGAAAGTGATGTTGGACGACAACTAGAGCTGCGCTGACACAGCCCATAAACGAAAGGGCGAATAGCATCGACATCGCAGCACCTCGCTCTATGAAGATGTGTGTATTACTTATTACTACTGTATCGATCGAGCCGAGCTAGGGGCAGGGAGGATAACCGTAGAAGGGATGGGGGGTGGATGGATGAATGAGGAGGTGAGGGGGTGGGGCGATCAGCTTGTTTAACGCTAGGCAATCCGTGAACTCGCGATCGCCGCTTTGACCTGATTTTGCAGCATGAGTCCGTACTCTAATCCGGTGACTACTGCCTGATAAGAGGCTTCAATAATGTTGCCGGAAACACCCACGGTTGACCAGCGTTGTAAACCATTGCTGCTTTCGAGCAGGACTCGGGTTTTGGCAGAAGTTCCGGCGGGGCTGTCGAGGATGCGGACTTTGTAGTCGGTGAGGTAGAAGGAGGCGATTTCGGGGTAGAAGTTGGTGAGGGCTTTTCGCAG
>NZ_JACJOR010000529.1:0-10647 GCF_014695615.1 Leptolyngbya sp. FACHB-711 | reverse complement strand
GCAAATCGCCTGAGGGGTCTTACCCTCTAAATTGCTGAGTTGAGCGGTTAATTGAAAAGTATCAAAGCTGCGATATCGCCTCCTAAATCCCTTAATGCTGAAGGACTTTGAAACCTAGAGATGGCTCAGTTTCCTCCCCAATTGGCTAGTCGGGGGCAGGTAATTGTTATGACTTTTCAAACATCCCTATAAAGGCAGACTGGCTTAAATGGGGTGCGATCGGTTTTCGTGCAGGATTGAAAGTCTTTCTAATTGAGGAAACTGGAAAGCTGAGGAGCAAGGCAGCAGTTTGAATACGGCTTCAAACTTTTCTGAAAAATTGGCGGGAATTTAGGGCACTCTGAGTTTCATCGACTCGCATGACGAATTGAAATTCGATCGCTAGATTCAGGCTGAGGTTTGCATTAAATCCATGTGCCTATTTTGGCGATTGCTCTTATCATTAGTTAGGACTTTGTGACAGAAAGAAAAGAGAGGCGAACTGTTCGTCAATCCGTTTCTATCAAAAGCTTCCTGCTCCTTTTTTCACCTTTGGCTGTGAGGATAAAAACGATGGACAAAACCTCAGATGGGCATTCTCGATCGCAGCACATTTCCCGATTTTGGCAGTCGCGATTTTCAAAATATGGGTTGGGGCTTTTGACGATCGCTGCGGTGATGGTTCCTGGCTATCAGGCAACGGCGCAAACCGCGACCCTTCAACCCTCGATTCCCGATACATTTGAGGATGCTTTCTACTCGAATGCGGGTACTTTTTTTGGCAATCGTAGCCTGGGCGGATCTCTTTCGCTGCTGCTGGGCATTCCTGAATTCCCCGAAAACCAAATCGCCAGGGACGCCAGAAGAGTCGATCGGCTGTATCGAGAAGTTTTGGAACAGCAGGTCGCCAGTGACCCCACCATTCGCACCCCCGACTTACCCAATCCATTTAGCGGTTCTCTGCTGACCACGCCCCTGATCGCAGCCGAAGATCCCATTCCCCCCGCTCCGCCGCCCGTTATTTTCCAGCAGCCAAACTTTGTGCCTGTTCCTGCGGCTACCCCGGCTCAACCCGTCCCGGCACTGTGGTAGTTTGCAGGATTTGACGAACAGCGACAAACGTAAAAATCCCCCGATCTGGGGGACTTTCGTTTATTCCAGGAAAATGCCCTGTAAACACGACTTCATTGACCAGAATTAGCGAAAGCGACTTCTCAGCAGCAGCGAGTTTGTCACTACGCTGACCGAGCTAAACGCCATAAACGCTCCTGCCGTTGCCGGACTGAGGGCAATTCCTAAACTGGGCAGCAGTAGCCCTGCGGCGATCGGAATTCCCAGCAGGTTATAGATGAATGCCCAGAAGAGATTCTGCTGAATCTTGTTAAAGGTGGCGCGGCTGAGGCGAATCGACTCCACTACATCGCTTAGCCGATCGCGCATCAGCACAATGCCTGCCGACTCCATTGCCACATCAGTTCCCGAATACAGTGCGATTCCCACATCTGCCTGAGCCAGAGCAGGCGCGTCGTTGATGCCGTCTCCCACCATGCCGACTGTCCCCTGCTGCTGAAGCTGAGCGATCGTCTTTGCCTTCTCATCGGGCCGCACGTTTGCCAGCACAGCTTGTTCTGAGAGTCCAAGTTGTTTTGCTGCCGCCTGCGCTGCGGTTTGCTGATCCCCGGTCAGAAGCATGACGCGCAATCCCATAGATTTGAGGCGATCGACTGTTGCTTTGGCATCAGGTCGCAGGGCATCTTGAGCCGCGATCAGTCCGATCAGATCACGGTTGACCGCCACATAAACCAGCGATTTGCCTGCGGCTGTCAGGGTTTCAGCTTGAGTTTGGGCAGCTTGAGGGATTGCTACACCAGCGCGATCGAGCCATTGGGCATTCCCAACAATGACGCGATTTTGGTCTATCGTTGCTGCCACACCTAAGCCTGGCTCGGTTTGAAACTGGTCTGCCTGCAACAAAGGGAGTTCCTGCTGCTGTGCCTGCTGCTGGATTGCGATCGCTAACGGGTGCTGTGTGCCGCTTTCAACTGTGGCTGCAAGCTGAAGCAAGTCGTCTGCTGAGATATCGGCTGTGACGGGCAAGCAATCGGTGACGAGCGGCTGACCCATTGTGAGCGTTCCGGTTTTGTCAAACACGATTGTTCTAAGCTGATGCACCTTTTCCAGCACATCGCCACCGCGAATCAGCAAGCCCCGCTCTGCCCCAATGCCCGACCCAACCAGGATAGCTGTGGGGGTAGCAAGCCCAAGCGCACAGGGACAGGCAATCACCAGAACCGCGATCGCAAGCTTGAGGCTGAGCAAGAGCGGAGAAGTTGGCAGCTCGCCCATATCCGCCATGCCGCCGCCGTGCATTAGCGCATGGGATGCGCCGATCGCGTGATGTCCTAACTGCTGAATTTGTTCTGCCCATACCCGGCTGCCGATGAAATACCAGAAGCTAAAGGTGAGCGTAGCGATCGTCATCACGCCATAGGTAAAATAGCCTGCGACCGTATCCGCTACGCCCTGAATCGGAGCCTTGCGCGTTTGCGCCGTTTCCACCAGATTAATAATTTGCGCCAGCGTCGTGTCTTTGCCCGTGCGCGTCGCCCGAATTACGATCGCCCCAGACAAGTTAAGCGTCCCAGCAGCAACCAACTCGCCCGACTGTTTGAGCACCGGAACGGCTTCTCCGGTCAGCATCGACTCGTTCACCGTAGTTTGTCCCGCAATTACTTCGCCATCAACCGGAATCTTTTCACCCGGCAGCACTTGTAGCCATTCGCCCACCTTCACCTGACTGGCAGGAATTTCAGCTGCTGCGTTGGGAGCCAGCGTGGGAGAATCAGCCGGAATCAACCGAGCGATCGTGGGCTGGAGGTCAAACAAAGACTGAAGCGCAGCCGTTGCCCGACTTCTTGCCCCTTGCTCTAGCGATCGACCCAACAAAATAAAGCCCACCAGCATCACTGGCTCATCAAAGAAACATTCCCAGCCCAAGCGGGGAAACAGCAGCGCGATCAGGCTCGCCGTGTAAGCCGTCACGGTTCCCAGCCCGACCAGCGTATTCATATTCGGCGCATTTCGCCGCAAGCCGCGCCAGCCATCCACCAAAATCGATCGTCCCGGAAACAGCAGTGCCAGCGTTGCCAGTCCCCAGTGAAACCAGATATTGCTCAGTCCCGGGATCGATAGCCAGCCAAACTGGTGCAGATGCCCGGTCGCCGAGAGCACAACCAGCGAAATGGCAATCAGGGCACGACGAGTTTGCTGCCGCGTCTCCTGCTGCTGCCGTTCAGCGGGGGTCAGCCCATCAGGGGCGGCGGTGTCGCTCTGGCGCGACTGGCTGGGAAAGCCTGCCTGAGTTAGTTTTTCTGCCAGCACTGCGGAATCGATGCCCGGAGCGCATTCCACCACTGCCACTTCGGTGACGAGATTCACGATCGCATTTTTAACGCCTGCTTCTGACTTCAACGTATTTTCGACTGTCCGCACACAGCCTGCACATTTCATGCCGCTGACATCGAGCGTAAAGGTTTCCGAAGCGGATTCAGAGGGGGCAGAAGCGATCGATTTTTCGGGGATAAGCTGCATAAGCGATCGAAGTCAGAGAAACAAATCGGAAGTGATCTAACGCAATCAAGCTTCCATCTCCAGCCTAGCGAACCGCTACATAATTGGATACAGACGATCGGTTGATTTTAGCTTTTGCAAGATTTGTGCAAAATTTATGCAAGATTTGCGGCTGAGCAAATGTTTGAGCAGTTGCAGAAAGCAGTTGCAGAGATCCGGCATTGCCCACTAGACGAGCGCTAGATTTTTGTTTCTAGAAAAGTTTAGTCACTCCCTCAAACAATAGATTCCCGATCGGCGCAGCTTGCATTGCGGCTAATAGCTCGCCGGACGATAACCCGTGATGTAAGCGAACTCCGTAGTACAGCAAGAATCCTGAAAGTAGGAAACGCTGCCAGCGACGATTGTGCATCCAGCGTCCATAAACCGTGCGAATTCGACGCTGCATCCCCAGTTCCAGCAATAAATGCAGCGCGGCAATCAGCAGAATCAAAAACAAAAGCGGACCAAAGGCGTGATAGCCGATCGCCCCACTCCAATCGCGGCTTGTGACGGCTATAAAGGATCGCGTCATGCCGCAGGTGGGACAGGGAATTCCAGTCAGCGATCGGAGCGGGCAAACGAGCCAGGAAATCTGATAGCTCCTACAAAGGAATGCCCCTGCGATCGGAGCAGTAACCACCGCGAGGCAAACCTGGCGCGATCGTCGTTCAGCAGCGGAAAGCGGCACAAGCGAAAGAGAAAACAGCATTAGTTAGCATCAGTTCGATAAGAGCGAACCCAGGTAGAAGCGAAATCCAGGCGAAACTGCCTGAACTGCCTAAACTGCCATCTCACTCGAAAGATTGAGTCCGAGGATATGACGATAGGCAGCGACGGTAGCACAGATCGTTAGGGGAGCGGTGACTAGCAAACCGATGCCACACAGCAGCACACCTGCTACGTTAACCAGAAACAGCAGGCTAGCAAAGCCCAGGAAGGAAAACCACTGCTTTGTGATCACCTTACGGCTTGTCTCGATCGCTTCCCAAAAGCCCAGCCTGCGCTCGACTACTAAAGGAATCGCAAAGTTATAGGCGATCGAAAGATAAATTCCGGGCAGCAGTGCCAGCAGACTGCCAATGAGCAGCAAAACAGCAACAGTCGGATTCAGGCTGAAAGGAATTGGAGTAGAAAGCGCGAAAGCTGGATTGCTCGCGAGCAACGCAATCAGACCCAACCCAAACAGAATAAAGAAGGGAATTAAGCTTAAAAGAATCAGCAAACCGGAGACGAGACTGGTCAGAAAGATAGGCAGAAATCGACCGTTCTGAAACCCCTTAAAAAAATCCCCGAAGGTCGTCTGCTGTTGCTTCAAGATCTTAAAAGCAACAAAAAGGAATCCAGCAAAAAGCGGAGCAGAAATAATCGAGCTAATCAGGCTTCCGATAGTGCGCCAGGCTGCTGCTACTCCGCTCACTTGATCGGGATCAGAAACAAAGGCGGCAGGTCCGGTAAGGACAAGATTGATCAGAAAGCAGACGATCAAAAAACCGATAAATCCCCCCGCATTTTGCTTAAAAATTTCCCAGCCTTCACTGAGATAAGCGATCGGGGTGATCGTGTAGCCTTCTCGAATCAAGCTGTTGATATTTTTAGGAGAATCGTCAAACATCTATTAGTCCCAATGCTTTTATGAATGAACGCATTAAAATACTTGCATACACATCACTTGCATACACATCGCCAAATTATACTTGTCGCTCTTGCCACCCACCGAGAAGTGACAAATGATTAAACATTTTGTCTTTGCTGAGTTGGTAGAGGAAACTGCGACCTATTGCCCCATACAAACTTCCTGATTTTGCCGCTCATCCATTCGGTCATCAATTTAGTAAAATCAGGGTTTGGCAAGTGCAATTTAGACTGTGTAGAACTTATGGATGTCATTCCAGCGATCGACCTGCTAGACGGAAAATGTGTGCGGCTGTATCAGGGAGACTATGCCCAGTCTCAGGTGTTTGACGACAACCCGGTTGCAGTGGCGCAGCAGTGGGCAGAGCAGGGCGCAACCTGGCTGCATCTCGTCGATCTGGATGGGGCGAAGGCAGGGCATCCGGTCAATCAGCAGGCGATCGAGGCAATTGTGCAGGCAGTATCGATTCCGGTGCAGGTGGGCGGGGGCTTGCGCGATCGAGCGAGTGCGGCGGATTTGCTCCGTTTGGGCGTGCAGCGCGTCATTTTGGGAACGGTTGCTGTCGAACAGCCCGATCTGGTGCAGCAGCTTTGTCAGGAGTTTCCCGATCGCATCGTCGTCGGCATTGATGCCCGCAACGGCAAGGTTGCCACACGCGGCTGGCTGGAAACCTCAGCAGTCGAAGCTGTGACCCTGGCTCAGCAAATGGCAGGGTTTGGCGTTGCCGCAATTATCTACACCGATATTCATCGGGACGGAACGCTACAGGGCGCAAATTTGGACGCGCTGCGCGAGCTGGCGAATGCGGTGTCGGTTCCTGTGATTGCGTCGGGCGGGGTCAGTTCGGTGAATGACTTAATGCAGTTGCTTCGCCTGGAAGCGATCGGGGTGACAGGAGCGATCGTCGGACGTGCTCTTTATACCGGAGCCGTTTCGCTCAAGGAAGCCATTCGTGCAGTCGGTCAGGGTCGCTGGCAGGATGTGCCGCCCGATTTTGGTTCCACCCTTGCCTAAATGCACTGGTGCTTATTTTTTGCGTTTCTGAGGGGCAGTGGTGCGGGGCGTTGCTTTTGCCTTGGCAGCCGTTTTGGTTGCTGAAGCGGCTCGACCCCGACGACGGGAAGGCGAAACGATCTCAAGCACTGGCTCCACGATAGGAGCCTCAACGGGTGGGCTGGACACAGGCTGATTGCGACTCCGACGCGGCTTGGTGGCTGAATTGGCGCGTTTAACGATCGACAGATAGCGTTTCAGCGAAGAAGCAGTAATCCGAATGCCACAGCTGGCCAGAACCGTCACAATTTCGTCGTAGGTATAGCCCCGCTGCATGGCGATCGTAATCGAGTCTTGAAGTTGATCGACTGCTTCGCGCAGCGACCAGGATTCTTTGGTTTTTTCTGGCAGGTCGGTCAATGTCAGGCTAACGGTTGCGAGGGCCCGCTGCGGAACGTTTGAAGAACCCCGCTTCTTTGTTTTGATCATGCTTGTCGCCGTATTCCCAGTCGCATTCCCAGCCGTATCTTTAGCCATATTCTTCGCCGTGCCTCTTGCCATATCTAGATTCCTACCCCAAAGTAATAAAATGTGATTTAGTGCCGTTGTAGAATCGATCGCAGGGATTGATTCTTCATTATCAACGCAGGATTCCCACAAATCAACTGAATTCTTTCAGTCCGTTTGGTTTAGAAATATTAATTTCTAAATCTCCTGACGCTTGCCGGGATGCTCATCCCATTGCTTGCCGTCCTATTACCTACTGGATGCGATCGCAGTTTCCACCTGTTTCAATCGATTCCATTCCCCGGCTAAAGCGATCGCACCTGTTGTCATGATTCTCCGGTTCGCTTTCGTCGCGTTGCGGCGGATGGTTTCGCTGCTTTGTCGGGTAATGTCTCAGGCGGTACTTCAGATAGCAGATCCGGTAATGTTTCGGGCAATGCTTCAGACAATGTTTCGGGTAATATACTCAGGGCAACCGATGGAGTCGATTCAGCAGCAGAGGATTTACGCGAAGATTTGCGGGAAGAATTGCGCGAGGATTTGGGTTTGAGTAGTGCTGCGGGAAGTTTCAAATCATATCCGTGCTGTTGACAAACCGTTTGCAAATGCGTTATCTCGATCGTCGTCGCACCCATTGCTGCCGCATCGCGAATCATATCCTGAGCAAGTTCCTGAATCGTGCCACCGCTAATAAGTAAGTGATCGGCTAAAAGTTGCCAGGGCATTCGTTCACTGACGGCCACCGAGGACGGAAAGGCACGCTGCCACAGCTTCAGCCGATCCATCGCCGCAGGCAGAGGCAATCTCAGCAAACCGTCCATTTGTCGCTGCCACTGAAGCTGTACCGAGGCTAGATGGGTGACATTAAAACAGGTCAGGGTAGCCAGCTTCGATCGCTCCTCAAGAAACCGATGAAGGGTGGCGATCGACAGCGTAGACGATCGGCTTAGCCACTTTTGCGCCGATTTAATCAGCACCACGGTAGGAGCGTACAGACTGATTTCTTTGAGAACTGCCGAATAATTTGCCGGATCGATCTGCGCTAAATCAACCGTGAATAATGGCACATCGAGCGCACTGGCAGCGGCAGCAGCGACGGTTGTTTTTCCCGTTCCAGGCTTGCCTGTAACCAGCGCAAATCGACCGATTCGTCCCAGGTCTGCCGCACCCAGGTTCCAAACTTCCTCTGCCTGCCTTTGTCCTGCAACCTGCTGCGTGAGATATTGCAGGGACGACAGACATTCTGGTGGCAAAACAACATCCGACCAGGCAACAGTCGCCGTCTGACGCTGAAGATAAACGCAGCGACTAATGACAGCAACCGGAGCCGCCGCTTTGGGGGCAGGAGGATGCAGCAGCGTATCAAGATCTGCCTGTGTGGGGTGAGTCGCCAGCAGATAGTTCACCAGGCGATCGGAGAGCTTGACCGGGCTACTGAGGCGAGTTTGCTCGGTGCAGGGCAGCAGGTTTACCAGTTCCGTCTTCAGCAGCGGCGAAGAATTTAGCAAGTGATAGCGAGCGGTATACCAGTCGGCATCGGTGCGGCAAAGCAATCGCAAAACCAGATCGAGCATCGGCAGATCGGGCTTCAGTCCGCCCTCGTTGCCCTGCAAAAATCGATAGAGCTGAGCAAAGCGGCGATTTACTTCTGGAGCAAGTGCCATCAGCACCAGATTTTTCTCAAATTCCGACAAGCGCAATCGATCGCGGAGCGCAGGCAACGCCAGAACATTTCCTTGCCGCTGACTGGCTTGAATCTGCGCCTCAAGCTGCTGGGGATAGGTCGATTTTGCGCTCGACTGGGGCTGGCGATGTTCGTCATAGGCGACATTAGTATCCAGCGAGATGATGCCCTTCCACCAATGACTTGTCGCACGATCGGCTGCGGTTTGGGAAAAGCGATCGATCTCTTTGGTGTCTTTGCGTTGTCGAGCAACTGCCAGCAGCAAGACTCGCTCTAACCACTGAAGCTCTGTTTTTAAATAAGCCCAGTTGTTTGCAAAGCCGTCTGCCTGTTCTCCGGGTATTGCCATGATGGGTAAGGGGGTTCTTAGGTGTGGGAGGAATGGATCTTAGCGAAAAGTAAAGTAGATGCGCTTCAATATTGTTTTGGCTTTATTCGAGCGTGGCTTTATTCGAATGCGCTCAACCCGATGCGAAGCCTGCACACAGGGATTAGAATTGAAATGCAAGATGCTAGTCCTAGTTTGAAGCAAATTTCTCCATGATGGAAGTTTTCGACATTAAACGCGAAGTCGAACAGTTGTCTGACCGCCTGGGTAAAACCCAGGACTATCTTTGACCTGCCTGCTCTCACCGCCAGAATTACTGACCTGGAGCAGGTCGCTGCCCAACCGGAATTTTGGGAAAACCAGGCGCAAGCACAGCGTACCCTTCAAGAGCTAAACGATCTCACATCTCACATCGAACAGCTCGATCGCTGGCAGTCTGCCCTCGAAGACACCAAAGCAATTCTAGAACTGCTGGAATTGGAATCTGATCAATCCCTGATTCAAGAAGCCGAAGCCAACCTGAATCGGCTCCAGCGCGAGCTTGACCAGTGGGAGCTTCAGCAGCTTTTATCGGGCGAATATGACGATCGCGGCGCAGTGCTCACGATCAACGCCGGAGCAGGCGGAACCGACGCGCAAGACTGGGCAGAAATGCTGCTGCGAATGTACACGCGCTGGGGCGAAGCACATGGCTATAAGGTGCATTTGACCGAAATTTCAGAGGGCGACGAAGCCGGAGTGAAATCTGTCAGCTTAGAAATCGACGGACGCTATGCCTACGGCTATCTCAAAGTCGAGAAGGGAACCCATCGCCTCGTCAGAATTTCCCCCTTCAACGCCAACGGCAAGCGGCAAACTAGCTTTGCAGGCGTAGAAGTGATGCCAATTCTGGATGAGTCAGTGACGCTCGACATTCCCGACAAAGACCTGGAAATTATCACCACGCGATCGGGCGGCAAAGGCGGGCAAAACGTGAACAAAGTGGAAACGGCAGTCCAGATTCGCCACGTTCCCACCGGGCTAATGGTGCGCTGTACCGAAGAACGATCGCAGCTTCAAAACAAAGAGAAAGCTATGGCGCGTCTGAAGGCAAAGCTATTGGTCATTGCTCAGGAACAGCGAGCCAAAGAAATTGCCGATATCCGGGGCGATATCGTCGAGGCTGCCTGGGGCAATCAGATCCGCAACTATGTGTTTCATCCCTATCAGTTGGTCAAAGATCTGCGAACCAATCAGGAAACCACTGCGATCGACGATGTGATGAACGGTGAACTCGATTCGTTTATCGAAACCTGTTTGCGCCAGGAAAATCACCTCACCGAAGGAGCAAGCGTTTAGCAGAGGTTTTGCTTAGCTGCAGCGAGCTGACACCGTCCCCGCTGTTTCCCTCGCCTACTTCTGGAGGAGTGATATTAGAAGCGATCGCGTTTAGCAGGAAACTGCTATTGCCCCCGCCCTGGTTTGCAATCTGCAAAACCTAATGCCTCTGTATCGAGAAAACTGGCGATCGCCATCTCAATTACTGCCTCGATTGGATACTCAATCTCAGTAGCACGTTCAATCAGAGCCGTCCGAATTCGCTCAGGCAATCGTCCTAAAATGACTTCAGCATCCGCGGGAAAAAGTTGATCTTGAAGTTTGGCTTGCATGACATCACCTTTCAGTCGGGATCTGGGCGTTGTAAGGGGGTTCGGTGGCTCTTAGAATAATGGCTTCTAGCTCCAATAGTAACGCGGGGTTCCCCCAATGAGAAATGACCTGTACTGCAATCCGTACGTCTTCATCATTATATTGGTCTAGCCATGCCCACAAAAAGGCTTTATGCCCGCCACTAAAGCGACCTCGTAAACTCTTCGTTTTACCGATGTAGAGCAGCCCATCGGTTCTGTGCCGGATTGCATAGATGCCGGG
>NZ_JACJOR010000528.1:0-5317 GCF_014695615.1 Leptolyngbya sp. FACHB-711 | reverse complement strand
TGCCATACCCATACCACTTCCAGGTGCGCTGCCAACATTTCTGCCTCGGCAAAAGGGTTCAAAGATAGTTGCTTGTTCGTCTTCAGGAATGCCAATCCCTTGATCTCTGATTTCAAAAATTACAGCATTAGGTTCACAAATGACCGTGAAATTGATCGAAGACTCTGGAGAAGAATATTTAATTGCATTAGATAATAAATTACTGAGAATTGAGTAAATGAGTTTCTCATCTAAATAAGCATAGGTACGAGTACCGTACTTGTGAAACTTAATTGTTCTTGGCTGTTCGCTAAAAAGTTGAATATCTTCAACCAGATTTAAACAAAGAAACTGTACTTCCAGAAGTTCTGGTTTGCACTGCAATTTTCCAGCATCTGCCCTTGCTAAAGTCAGGATATCGTTTAGGAGCTGGGTCATTAATTTAGCAGACGCCTGTATCTGAAGCAGGTTCTTTAATTTACTAGGCTCAACCAATCTTTTCAAATTTTCCTGAAGTAATTGCGCTGATCCCACGATGACACTGAGAGGAGTTCGAAACTCATGCGAAACCATCGAGAAAAATTGCAGCTTCAGTTCACCCAATTCTTTCTCCTGCGCCAGCTTCTGCTGAATTTGCTCTGATTGTTGACGCTTAAACATCTGGCGATAGAGCAGAATATAAACACCCAGAAGCCCCACAAATGCCAGAATAGTTCCCAGATTTTCGATCGCCATTCTCACCTGTGAGTTTGCCTGAGATTGCTCGACCTGACTCTGCAAAAGCTGCTCCTCCTCGTTCTGTAGCTCAGTAATGATTCGACGAATTTGTGCCTGGTTCTGGTTAGTCTGCGCTACCCAAGGATTTTCAGCGGAAAGCAGAGTGGGCTGTTCGTAGAGTGCTGCTGATTGCTCAAGCAGGGTTTGTCGCTGCTGAATAAGTGTTTCTAGCAGGTTGAGCCTTTGTTGTTGAGCAGGCGTATCGGATAAGGGCTGTCGCAGTTTCTCTAATTGGAAGGTGAGATTCTGCATGGCTTGATGGTAGGCATCCAGCTCTGTTCGATCGCCTAACAAAAAATACCGCCAACGTCGAGCTTCGCTATCAGTTAGCGTTTCAGAAACGCTAGTTAAAGCAGTGAGGAGGTCGCTTGTTTGTTTGACCTGGGCGGCACTGTGAATGAGTTGGGTTGCATTTTGATAGGAGATTAAATTAATCAGCCCCAAGAGCAGCAGTGCCAGACAAAAGGATGCTGTGATCCATTTGCGTTCCATTGACCATTTCAGCACACTGAACGTCACCATAGCAGCCTGAAAGATTTACTGAGAAATTTACAATAGAGTAGGAGAAAGGCGATCCCGCAGGGCTGCGGACATTGGTGCCCGATCGCTGTTCTCCTGAATATGCCTTATCTCAGATCCCAAGTCTAAGACCTCAATGCGTATTTTGGTTGTGGAAGACGATTTGCGAATTGCTAACATGCTGGCGGAAGCCTTTACAAACCGTCAGTATAAAGTCGATGTGGCAGAGGATGGTGAAGCTGCGTGGGATTGGGTAAATACCCAGGATTACGACCTGATTGTATTGGATCTAACGCTGCCCAAGGTGGACGGTCTCCGCTTCTGTCAACAGCTTCGAGCCAGAGGAGCCGCAGCGCGAAATGCCGCAATTCCAGTCATGATGCTCACGGCGCGAGATATGATCGCAGACAAAATCATTGGGCTGGATGCCGGAGCCGATGACTACATGGTCAAGCCGTTTGACCTAGATGAACTGATGGCGCGAACTCGTGCCCTGCTGCGGCGGGGAAGTCCTAATGTCAATCCTACGCTGACTTGGGGCGAACTTCAGTTAAATCCAGCAACCTGTGAAGTCACTTACCGTGACACGCCTCTGAATTTAACGCCGAAAGAATTCGCGCTGCTGGAACTGCTGATTTCCAACGGTCGGCGTGTCATGAGTCGCCCAATTATTATCGAAAAACTCTGGACGCGGGAAGAATTACCCACCGAAGAAGCGGTCAAAACCCATGTTAGAACCCTCCGTCAGAAATTGAGAGCGGCAGATGCACCCGATGATCTGATCGAAACGGTGCATGGCATGGGCTACCGGCTCAAACAGTTCTCCTGAAAAGAGCAATCCCCCCGAAATCCCTCCGATTTCCTTCTGGCATCCTGACTTTGAGTTGGTAGTCTTTGGGTAGCACAGTGCTACAGGGGCGGACGTAAGTTCCTCCCTCGCTAGTCCGTTGCACTCCTTACAGCTTCTTACGTAACAAGAAGCATCACCCCATCCAGAACTTTGGGACTACTCCTCCCTGAAGTTCTGGAATTTTCCTCATTCACAAGTGAAACTTCCTCTCCAAAGGCTATGCAAATCATTGTGAATCACGCTTCAACGACTGCAACTTATCACGATCGATCGGGTAAAGATGTTGCCCGATTGCTCGAAAGTCATGCTGAGCGTGGGCTGGCTAAACGGGAAGTTACTCAACGGCGCAGACATTACGGTCTAAATGAGCTGGCAGCAAAGCCCGGAAAACCTGCCTGGTTGCGGTTTCTGCTGCAGTTTAATCAGGCGTTGCTCTACATTCTGCTGATTGCCGGAGCGATTAAAGCTTTCCTGGGATCATGGACAAATGCGATCGTCATCTGGGGCGTGACGCTGATTAACGCCATTATTGGCTATTTGCAGGAGTCAAAAGCAGAAGGGGCGATCGCTGCTCTGGCAAAAGTGGTGACCACAGAAGCAACCGTGGTCCGAGAGGGAAAAAGGCAGATAATTCCTTCACAGGAATTGGTTCCGGGCGATTTAGTTCTGCTGACTTCAGGAGACAAGGTTCCGGCAGATTTGCGATTGTTGCGTGTGCGCGGCTTACAAATTGATGAATCGGCGCTGACCGGGGAATCGGTTCCTGTTGAGAAAGACATTCAGCCGCTGGGCAGCAATACACCTTTGGCAGAACGCACGAACATGGCGTATGCAGGTAGCTTCGTTACCTTTGGGCAGGGTAGTGGTGTCGTGGTGGCGACTGGAAATAAAACAGAAGTGGGGCAGATTTCACAATCGCTGAACAATAGCCACAGCCTGAGTACGCCGCTCACACGCAAGTTCGTCAAGTTTAGCCAAACCCTGCTGTATATCATTCTGTCTGTGGCATCCCTCACGTTTTTTGTGGGGTTAGGGCAAGGACGCTCCTGGGCAGAAATGTTTGAAGCGGCGGTAGCTCTGGCAGTCAGTGCCATTCCTGAAGGACTTCCGGCAGTGGTGACGGTGACACTGGCGATCGGAGTAAATCGCATGGCACGTCGACACGCCATTATTCGCAAACTGCCTGCGGTTGAAACGCTGGGCGGTGCAACGGTCATTTGCTCGGATAAAACCGGAACGCTGACTGAAAATCAGATGACGGTGCAGGCAATCTATGCAGCCGGACAGCGTTATTTAGTAAGCGGCGTGGGATACAACTCGGAAGGAGAAATTCAACCTGTCACAGAAGAGGCGATCGCGAATGAGCGTCTTCCGTCTGTTGTAGGTTCTCCAAACCATACTGCCTTAGAAGACTGTCTGATTGCGGGTATTTTGTGTAACGATAGCCATCTGGAATGGAAAGAGGATCACTGGTCAGTCATCGGCGATCCAACGGAAGGAGCGTTGATTGTGGCTGCCCAAAAAGCAGGCATAAACCAATCCAAGCTCAATGAGTTGCTACCTCGCCTGGATGTCATCCCGTTTGAATCGCAGTATCAATATATGGCAACGCTGCATCATGGGGCGGATAGGAAAACGACGGGTGGCAATATTATTGGCAATATTATTTACGTCAAAGGTTCGCTGGAAGCCATACTGCGTCGATGCCAGAAGATGCGCGATGCATCAGGGCATGATATGCCGCTGTATCAGGGGCTTCTGGGCGTTGAAACAGAGCGTTTGGCAGAACAGGGATTACGAGTGCTGGCTTTTGCCGAAAAAACAGTGCCCAAGCAGCAGACGACGCTGGATCACGCAGACCTGAACAGTGGACTCACGTTTCTCGGTTTGCAGGGTATGATTGATCCTCCTCGCGCGGAAGCGATCGCCGCAGTGAAGGCCTGTCAGGCAGCGGGAATTCAGGTGAAGATGATCACCGGAGACCATTTAACCACTGCAACTGCAATTGCCGATCGCATCGGGCTTCAGAGCAAAGGTAACCTGTTTGGGTTTACCGGACAGCAGCTCGCAGAAATGAACGATTCTGAACTATCGCAGGCGGTTGAATCTGGCTCCGTGTTTGCCAGAGTTGCTCCGGCGCAAAAGCTGCGCCTGGTTGAAGCATTGCAATCGAAAGGTGAAATTGTGGCAATGACGGGAGATGGAGTGAACGATGCCCCTGCCCTGAAGCAAGCCGATATTGGAATTGCAATGGGCAAAGGGGGAACCGATGTTGCCAGAGAAGCAGCGGATATGCTGCTCACTGACGATAACTTTGCCTCAATCGAAGCAGCCGTTGAAGAAGGACGTACTGTTTATCAGAACCTGCGAAAGGCGATCGCCTTTATTCTGCCCGTCAATGGTGGCGAGTCGATGACGATCCTCATCAGTGCCCTGCTTGCTAGAGATCTACCCATTCTCTCGATCCAGGTGCTTTGGCTGAACATGGTCAACTCTGTTGCTATGACGGTTCCCCTTGCTTTTGAACCCAAAACCGATCGCACAATGGCAAAGTCACCCCGCGATCCAAGAGAGCCTTTGCTATCGGGCAGACTGTTTCAGCGCATTGCTACGGTTTCGGTCTTCAACTGGATTTTAATCTTCGGAATGTTTGAGTGGGCACGACGCACGACGGGAGATATTGCAGTTGCCCGGACAATGGCAATTCAGGCATTAGTTGCCGGACGAATTGTGTATTTGCTGAGTGTCAGCCATTTAGGTCGGGCAATCATGGATAAATTTCAGGGCCGGAATACTTCAATACGTGATGCCTGGGCGATCGGTCTTGGCATTTTAGGTGCGATCGTTCTACAAGTTCTATTCAGCCAGTGGAGTGTAATGAATGTCCTCTTTGCAACAGCTCCCCTCAGCCTCACGCAATGGTTAATTTGTCTTATTCCAATAATCCCGATGCTCTTCTTGACCGTATTTGTCGATCGTCTTGACCCAACAGAATAAGGAATTGAAGGATCGAACAATGCCTCAAATTCACGCTGATTCAAATTTTGAAAACTACCCTTTATACATTGGATTGGAAGTTAATCGACTGCCTGAGCTTTGTGAACCTTATGAGCTCAATGAAGATGCTTTAGAACAAATTCTCGAACCAGCAAACGTATTGAAGAACGAATCAAAGTTAGAATCTACCCCACC
>NZ_JACJOR010000527.1:0-17810 GCF_014695615.1 Leptolyngbya sp. FACHB-711 | reverse complement strand
TGCACCTACCTCCTTGCTCATCTACCCGTTCCAGAGGCTAGCGGCAAAGCATACTATCGCTGACGTGACAAGCATTAGTCAGGGTAATGATCAATTGAGATTGAGTATTGAGCATCGATTGAGCAGCGAGCAATCAAGGCTGGCAGGATTTGGTAGAACTACCTGCGCCAGTCAGGATGCATCAAGTTTATCCATGAGGTGAGTCACATGGTAGAAGCAGATGAAATTGTAAGACTATATCAGCAGGGCGAACGCAACTTTAGCAGGCTCAATCTGAGTGGACTGTCGTTCCAGGGACAGGATTTGTCGGGCGCAGATTTCACTCAGGCAAACTTACGCGGCACCACTTTTCGGCGATCAGTGCTGCGGGGCGCCAATTTTGCAGGAGCCAGAATCGGGTTACGGTTGCGCGGCAAAATCTTACTGACGCTGGGTTTGCTGGTGCTAGCAGCTCTGCTAGGCATTGGAGCAGGCATTATGGGAACGATCGTCAATCTCGAGATCCGTGTTCATACGACCCGATTTGAAGAAATCATTGCAGGTTGGACAACGCTGCTGCTGCTGATTGGCTATACGTTTGTTTCAACGCGGCACGGGTTAAAGGCAGGCTTCAGTCTGTTTCTGATTGCCTTTGCGGTGGCGGTTTCGGTGGCGGCGACTGGACCCCTGATCGCAACTCTGATCAACCCAATCGCCTTCTCGATTGCCTTTGCGATTGCAAACGCGATCACGATCGTTCTCACCGTCTTAGCCGCAACTGTGACGGCAACGGTGCTAGCGACTGGGGGATGGGCGGCGATCGGGATGGGGTCTGCGGCTCTGATTATTGCGGTGTTTATCCTGGGGTTTGCCTCTACCGTTGCTATCACTCACATCGTTGCCTCGATCGTGGCGGTTGTGCCTTGCGTTCTAATGCTGACAGGCTATCAGTGCTGGCGTGCTCTGAAGGGTGACGGACAACATTCAATGATTCGCCAAGCCGTAACAGCTCTGACGGTTCAGTGGGGAACAAGCTTTCAATCTGCTGATCTCACCGATGCCAGTTTCACCGGAACCCGATTGCACAACGCAAACTTCGATAATGCCATTCTGACGCGCACCTGCTGGGCAAATGGGGCACGCACCGCATCTATCCACGCGATCGGCAGTCCTTTTGCCTTCCTGGGCTAGGCAGAACGCGAACTTTACTCTTTCTAGCGGAACTTCTACATAAATTTTGTGCATTAATTGTTTACTCTTTGTTTAATTAACGCGCCTATAATGAGCTTAGATTCAGCTATAGCTGGATAAACCTCAGCACAAAATCATTGTGGGTAGGAGTAACGACCGCCATTAATTGGTTTCCATCATTAGATTAGTTACGGCGATCGATTATGGGAATTGGTCACCATTACGCGTTCCACCCCAGGCAGCGCATCCTCAGATTCCGGTGGAATCCACAGACGACTACCTGCGGCAATTAGGGATCAATCCTGCAAACATCAAAATTGATATTCAGTCCGAAACGCCGGAAGAGCGTCGATCGTGCCTGCGACGAGAAGAGCGCAAGGCACAGGCTGATTTAATCAAAGAGCTTCTGCTGTACGCGGTAGGAGTTCTTTTAGTGGGTGCACTAATAATTGGGTGCACTAATAATTATTAGCGTGACAGTTTTCCTCAACAAGAAATATTCTCAGGAATGGCAGGACTGGGCGCGATCGACCCTGACAGCAACGTTGACGGCTGTAGTAGGCTACATTTTTGGTAAAAGCAGCGCAGCGAGCGAGTAGTAGCTCGGTTTGTGCCTGAATTCACTTACCGTTCTGCAAACCGTTTCCTTCTTTTTGTTGCAGATTTTATTGCAGATAGAGAAATTGATAGGATTACAGAGAAATCAGCAACAATTTAGAGAGAATGCTACTTTAGCAACAGTTCTCCGGTTCCAGAAACCACTTCGCCGATCGCCCAGGCAGACACCTGCTGCGCATGAAAATGCTCCAAAGTGCGATCGACTTGATCGGGCAATACCAACACCACAAAGCCAATTCCCATATTGAACGTGTTAAACATTTCCAGGCGATCGACCTGCCCCTGCGTTGCCAGCCATTCAAAAATCGGCGGAACCGTCCAACTCTGAGCATTCACCTGGATCGACTGATTGGCTCCCAGGCAGCGCGGTAAATTTTCCGGCAGCCCGCCACCCGTGATATGCGCCATGCCGTGAATCTCCAGCCCCGATCGCAGCGCAGCTAAAACGGGCTTGACATATATCTGGGTGGGGGTCAGCAGTTCCTCGCCGAGGGTTTTGCCTTGCAGAATGGCGGGGCGATCGACCAGCGATTGTCCGCTCGTTTCAATAATTTTTCGCACCAAACTGAAGCCGTTGCTGTGAACCCCTTGGCTGGCTAGACCGATCGCGATATCACCGACCTGAACCTGCGACCCGTTCAAAATTCGACTTTTCTCCACAACGCCCACACAAAAGCCTGCCAGGTCATATTCCCCCGGCTGATAAAACCCTGGCATTTCTGCCGTTTCGCCCCCCAACAGCGCACACCCCGCCTGCTGACAGCCTTCGGTGATTCCCGCGACGACTTCTGTCAACTGATCGCCGTTCAGCTTTCCGGTCGCCAAATAGTCGAGGAAAAACAGCGGTTCTGCGCCAGAAGTAAGCACGTCGTTCACGCACATTGCTACCAGATCGATCCCGACCGTGTTGTGACGATCGCCCTGCTGCGCCAGTTTAAGCTTTGTGCCCACACCGTCGGTTCCAGAGACTAAGACGGGCTGCTGATAGCCGCTGGGCAGCTCGAAAAAGCCGCTAAACCCGCCCAAGCCACTGAGCACTTCGGGGCGAAAGGTGCGCTCGACCATTGTGCGAATCTGCTGCACAAATGCCCGCCCTGCTTCTACGTCAACCCCTGCCTGTCGATAGTCCATTATTTACTTGCTCGCCTGTCTTGCAGAAGATCCTATCTTGCAGAAGATATTGTACTGGCGATCGGTGACTCATTCCCGATTGGTAGGAATGACCCGCTCGATCGTCTGCTGGAATCCGATTGGATCAGCCGTGCGCCAGATTCCGACCCCGATTGCCGCCGCAGTCACCAGGGTAGCCACCAGCCCGATCGCAATCGCCCAGGGACGGGGAGCAGATTTTTCTGACGAAGGAGCCGGGTCAGCATATTCGTCGTAGAGCAGTGCCCTAGAGGATTCGGTTAAGTCAGTTTCGGGTGTAGCGTCTGAAGTGACAGGCTGAGGCTCGATCGCAGGACGCGGTTCGTAGAGCTGAATCGCAGGATTGATCTGACAGTGCATTAAAACGATCGAGGCATTGTCGTGTCCGTTTTGCTCATTAGCGATCGTGATCCAGGATTCGACGGCAGATTCGAGGGTCATTTTGCCGCGCATCACTTCTTGAGTAATCGCGTTCCAGGATTGCTCAACTCGCTGATGATCGCTCAGCCCATCGGAACACAGCAGCAGCAGGCTGTCTTCTTCCACCACAAATCGCCGGACGGTAATTTGCAGCGTATCTGCGCCGCGTGTGCCGATCGCCTGAACCAAGGCTGCTGCATCCGATCGCTGCCGTGCTTCTCGATAAAGACTGCGCCCCAGGCGAACCTCTCGCACCGCCACATCATCATCCGTGGTCAACCGCAAACAGGACTGCGAATTCAGCCAATAGGCGCGGCTATCCCCCACATGAACGATATAAAGCTCATGGGAATTACTGCCGGTGGGAAGCTTTTGCGGAACTTGCAGTGCCATCACCAGCGTTGTACCCATGCGCTGCCGCATCGATCGCCCCTGAACGTCGTTTTGGGCAGCAATCTGGTTGTTCACGATTCGCACCACTTCGATAAGCTGCTGAGCGATCACCGTGGGCGACACGACTTCTGTTTGTTCGGCAATTTCGGCAAAGAACGCCCGTAGCAGAGACTTGAGCGATCGTAAGGCAAGCTGGCTGGCAACCTCACCGCCTTCGTGTCCGCCTACCCCGTCACAGACGATCGCCGTATAAGGCATCAGTCCATCGTTGGTGAGCAACTGAAACTGATCGGGATAGCAGGTATCTTCGTTGTGGGTGCGCTGAGGTCCGGTATGGGTGGCTCCGGCGATCGTCAGTTTAAGCGGAAGTTGCGCCGCCTGTTCCAGCAAGAGGGTGTTGAGCTGATGGGCGATCGTCTGAAATTCATGCTGCTCTGCCGGAGTGGCCAGGGTCTGCATTTGCTGACAGAGCGCCTGTAGGAATTCCCTGATTTCTGGCTGTGCCGCGTCTGCCCAGGGCTGCCAGAACTGTCCCAAATCTACCAGAGTGGGCGCATGGATTGGAGCGTTTAAGGGAGAATCTAAATCCGGGGATTCAATATCCGGGGATTCGGTGACGGCAAGGGCAATCTCATCCGCAATTAGCTCTCTCAGCCGAACTCGCCAACCCTCAACTCGCAAATTTTCCACCATCAGCAAACTGCGCGTCATGCCCTCGCGCTGGAGCGGCTGCCACAGATCCAATAACTGCCAGAGCCAGTACAACTGACGCACCGGACTTGCACTCGACCAGAGAGATGCCAAAGTAGGCAGCAGTACGCCATCTGCCGTCATTGGCGCATTCTCTAGCAGCAAAATCGGCGGCGCGGTTTGACCCTGAGCATACAAGTCATACAGCCCGGGCAGATGCAGGCGATCGGTATAGAGGTGCAGGTAGGGCAGAGCCGCATCCGGCAAATTCAAGGACGCATCCGGCAACTGAGCAGGCTGAGTATCGAGCCAGATTCGGGGACTGATCACTGCATATCGACCGCCCACGATCGCTCCCACCGGAATTTGATCTGCGTTTGCGCCCACTGCCCAGAGATACTGACGCACTATTGGCGCATTGCACTGCTCGCATTGCCGATCGGTGAGCTTTGCAGGATGACGGCACTCTGGATTTGGACACTGAATTTGCATGGTCTGCATAATCGTCTGCATAACAGCACTGCTCACGGCGACACGAACTGAAACCCTGAAACTGAATCCTGACTCCCCCCTAAGGGTAAGCTGACTGGGCAGCAAAAGAACGGACAAGCTAGGATAGATTCGTTCTTGTATATCGTGTGATCTCTACTCTGGCAAGCTTCTTCCGAAATAATTCTTGATCTTTCTGTCAGAAGCGGGGTTGAACGATCGCCTTACCTAAGGGAATTTTGGGGATATGTCGCTCAGTCTTCCGATGCTGTGGCTGATTGCAGGCGTAATTCTGTGTGTGCTGGAATTTATCCTGCCGACTGCGTTTGTGGAATTAACAATGGGCATCAGCGCGATCCTGGTGGCGATCGTGGCTCAATTTGTGCCCAGTCTGGGAATTCAGGTCGGGCTATGGCTGATTCTCTCAGTTGTGCTAACGCTGCTGACTCGTCGCCTGCTGCCCCGCAAAACCCATCACTTAATCCAGGACACCCGCGAGGCTCAAACCCTCACCCCTATCCTGCCCGGTCAAACCGGACGGGTCATCTACGAAGGCAATTCCTGGCAGGCACGCTGCGACGACGAAGGGTTAACCATTCCTGCAAACCAGAAGGTTTATGTGGTCGAGCGACGCGGTACGACGCTGATTGTGATGCCTGAGAATTTGCTGCGATCGGGGCTGTGAGGAGATGGGGAAATGGGAGTTAAGAATCTTTTTTGAGAAGAATGAAGCAGGGCGATTGGGAATTTAGGGATAAACATTTGATTCTCTTAGAGGGGAGTTGCCTTGCAGCTTGAACAAAGTTGCCTGGCGATTGGAAAAAGGGGTTCTTCGCTGCCCTCAGAAGTTACGCAGCAAGTTCTTTTTTAAGAAGTTACTCAGGGCGATTACCCCGTAGAGAGAACTGCTTCGCTCGGTTGCAACGGCAAACAAGTTTCACTTGCCCCTCCCCATCCCCTCATCTTCCGACTGACCTCAATTCGAATTATTCAATTTCAATCCATCTGGATAAGGAGTATTAAAAATGGAAGCTTTTCTCGCCTTTATCGCACTGGCACTGGGCGGCGCAGGCATTGCAGGTTCCGTGCGAATTGTGAACCAGGGAAATGAAGCTCTGGTCGAGCGATTGGGCAGCTATAACCGCAAACTGACTCCCGGATTTAACTTGACGGCTCCGTTTATCGATCGCATTGCCTACCAGGAAACAATTCGGGAAAAAGTGCTGGATATTCCGCCCCAAACTTGCATTACCCGCGATAACGTTTCGATTACCGTGGACGCGGTAGTTTACTGGCGAATTGTCGATATGGAACGCGCCTTTTATAAGGTGGAAAATCTGCAATCGGCGATGGTAAATCTGGTGCTGACCCAAATTCGATCGGAGATGGGCAGACTCGAACTCGACGAAACCTTTACGGCTCGCTCTGAAATTAACGAACTGCTGCTGCGCGATTTAGATATTGCTACTGATCCCTGGGGCGTGAAAGTTACTCGGGTGGAACTGCGCGATATCATTCCCTCGAAGGCGGTGCAGGAGTCGATGGAACTGCAAATGTCAGCAGAGCGTCGCAAACGGGCAGCAATCCTGACTTCGGAGGGCGATCGCGAGTCGTCGGTCAACTCCGCCAAAGGCAAAGCCGAAGCGCAAATCCTGGATGCCGAAGCACAGCAAAAATCCCTGCTGCTGCGGGCGGAAGCCGAACAAAAAGCAACCGTTCTGCGTGCCCAGGCTGCCCGTCAAGAGCAAGTCCTCAAAGCCCAGGCAACGGCTGAAGCCCTGCAAATTATCGGCAAAACGCTGCAATCTGACCCCAATGCCCGCGAGGCTCTGCAATTCTTGATGACGCAGAACTACATGGACATGGGCAAGACGATCGGAACCAGCGACAGCAGCAAAGTCATGTTTATTGACCCGCGCAGCATCACCGCCTCGGTGGAAAGCATCCGCGCCATGATTTCAGACGATCGATCGAACGGCAAAGGCTGAACTGAGAGAAGCAATCCCCGCGCTCCAACCTGCCTTGCAGTCCCCCAACCCTTCATGCGTGGAAGACTTCCGATTCATTCAAAATTCTCCAAAGTCGGAGCCCTCTGATACCAGTAGTTTTTGAGGGCTTCATCAATTTGCTGTTGCTCAAATTCAATAATGTTCTCTGCGTTTCGCTTTAAGGTTAAGTAAGCCACGATCGCCGCTGCTTGCTCACGAGTAAAAACCGAAAATCGGTGCTGGGCGTGGTCAAACCAGGTTCGATCTCCATAACGTCTTGGATTAATGCGATCGTTTCGAGAGGAATTCGTAAGACCGTGGGTCAGGTGAAAAATTGGGTTGCTGTATTGCAAACATTCATCAATATCGGCAATCAGATAAGCGGGAATGTAAAAGCGAAATGCCTCCTCCGAGAAGAAGCTTAATGCCGAGGCAAAACCACCCGGAGCCTGATCAATAAATTTGGGATCAAGAACTTCCCATTTATCTTTTCCTTTAAACTCCTGTTCCAGCAAAAATGGTTCGTCGCCTTCATTGCTTCTCCTCAGACACCAATCACCGGGATATTCAACCTGAGCAAAGGCGGCTCGAATTTGAGCTTTAACTTTCTCCGTATTTTGCATACTTGAAACAAACAGTTTCTCAATCCCAAATTCAACACCAAAAAGCGCACGAATTGCTTCAGGATTGTTCTCCTTAATGACTTTGAAGGTTCACCATTTTCTAAAGCTGATGCGTGCGCTGCGCTAACCTATCCTCTCTCTTAATCGTTTTTTTCGGGTGGGGGCAGTTCTTCCAGGATGGTGAACCGAACGTGATTCAGGGATAGATCGCCGATCGACACATCGTCAGGCAAGTCTGCTGCCGTGATCCATTCAAACGTAATGCCTTTAGCAATCTCAGCGTGATACCAGGGTAGTCCCATAAAGAATCGAGTCGGATAAGGTCCACCTTCGTTCACATCATCCACGTTCGATTCCATGGGCAGCCAGCCAAAGCCGGGAATGTAGAACTCGACCCAAACGTGGTTGAAGTCCGGTTCCAAGGAGACATTTCGCTTATCGGGGTCGGGCGGACACTTATAGCGACCCACCGTGCGACAGGCAATGCCGTTGAGCCGTGCCAAAGCCAGCAGAACTCCTACATATTCACCGCAGGAACCCACTCCTCGCTCCAGGGCGACATCCGGCGTGTCGATATGCGGCTTGATGCCGTAGGACATCCGATCGTACACATAGTTCCGAATCTTCAGCGTTTTTCGCAGCAGATTGGTTTCACTGCCGACGGCCTCGCGGGCTGCCTGCTGAATCATGGGTGTATCCATTGCCAGGTCATCATCATCGACCAGATAGCGATCGGCCAACTCCTGAGGCAGGGGCTGACTTTTCTCCACCTGGCGCGGCGTGACTTGGTATTTGATTCCCCGCACTTCCAGCAATGCCTTCCAGCCAAAAATGCGCCCCTCGTTGGCCGCCAGCCGATCGAACCGAAACACCGCAACGTGCTGTCCGTTCTCGATTTCCTCTGTAAAGGGCATCCCAACGGGTTCTACGCTCAACACCTTCTGGCGATCGGTCGTCGCAGGCATGGCAATTCGCCATTCGAGATGGGTCAGTGTCACTTCTTCCAGGGGCGACAGCTCTTCGACATAGGCCATTTCCACCAGATAGCCATTCGACAGGGCAAAGTTGCGATCGGGGTAATAGCAGAAATGAAGCGGATGAATAAAGGTGCGATCGCGAACGGCTAGCTCTTGCGGGCTTTCAGCATCGTTGGGATTGTCGCGAATGTACATTTCCTCTCCCGCATAAGCCACATAGAGAATGGGTTCCCCGGTTTGCGGATGGGGATGAAACGACAGGGCAGACGGCTTATCGTAGGGCGTTAAAACGCTAAACTGCACCTCGCCCGTTGCCCGATCCAGGCAGTACACCGTACGTTCCTCGTCGTCGCACAGCCACAGTTCCTCATCTCGAATCGTGATGTTTTCTGCCCCAACCCCCGGCAGCGGAAACTTGGTGATTTGGCGTGCCGTTTTGCGATCGAAGATCATCAGGTAGCCTGCCTTCTGACAGGTGACATAAACCGTCGATTGCCAAACTGCAACCCCATTCGCATCGTAGGGCAGGCTGACAAAATGCTGCGGCTCAAAATCGGTCAAACTGCACCAGAAAACGTCATTCTTCTGCGTGAACCAGAGGCGATCGTCTGCTAGTGCCAGCCCTGCAGCATCTTGAAAATCCTTCACTTTCAGCGGATTCACAACCGCAGTATTATCGCTACCGCAGTCTACTTCCACCACATAGCCGCGCACCGTATCCAGCGCAAGCAACCGCGTTCCGTCTGACGCTAACCCCCGCAACGCATATACGCCGATCGGACGCACGGTTCGCCGCAGATAATCGACTGGGCGGGTAGAAGCAAATTGACGAGTCGAAAAACTAGAGTCCAGCAGCATAGCATCGAGGGCGATCGGTGATTCCCCCAATCATAAACAAATCTCTGCTATTGAACAGGCACTTACGGATACAGTCTGTCTCTGTCATTAGATAGAAGCGATTCGATCTGACTGGGGATGAGTGGTGGCAGAGTGCTCTAAAAAACAATCCCTGCCACAAAGAACGATCGCCCCTATCTATAAACGATCGCCCTTAATGTAAAAATCGCCCCTATAACGGAATGCGCTGTGCAGGCGGATACCAGCGTTTATACACTCGCATTACCGCTCCAGGTTGCGGTTTGATGACAGAAGCATTTTCGGGTAAAGGCAAAGCCGGACTCCAGGCATAGCTGTCACAAAAGCCTTTGCGCTCCAGCTCAATCACACACTGTTCCACGGCAGCAGGATTGCCAATCAGCAGAATGTTGACCGCTTCTCGCTCAAATCGCGCGGGCAAAATTTGACCGACAGCCGTTTGCGGCTCGGTGGGATACGTCATATTCAGATCTCCTAGGGTAAAGAAACCCTAGAGACTAACTTGAAGACTTTCAAACATGACTGAAGCAGCCAGAACTTATAATCGTTCTAGCCTTTCAGACTGCCTATACCAGTCCGGGAGGTTAGCTGGCTTTGAGTGTTGGTAGCACTCTTAGTCAGCGATCGAATTTACCCTGTGTGGTAATCTAAACTCCCTCAGTCAATCTCTAGAGGATGGTGGCTCACTCGTTGCAATAAAAGAGCCATCCCAACCGTATCAAAGTTTTTCTTTGGTCGCAATACTGGTCTTTCGGGCGATCGTGATTGATCAAAGACAGATATCCAGAACTTTGCTGTTTATCCAACCCAACTGAGCAAGATATCTAGCAGCCTTGCTGCTTAAACCCGGATTTAGGGGGAACATCCAGCAGAGAATCTGTTGATTTACTCAATACGGGGAGATAGACAGATAGGGTCCCTATAATAAATTGTTAGGCTCAGAGCCAAGACGATCATATTTGTTTGCTACCGGTAGAATTAGCTTCGGCCATCAATTCATCGTAACTTATAGCAAGGAGATTAAGGAATGAATTCAGGAGGTTTTCTAGATAGATTTCGGACAGACCTTGATGACGTAATACAGGTACTTGAACGTATCAAATCTCGCTCTGACTTTATAGATCCTATTATGTTTCAGCAAATAGGTTCTTCTTTAGACATTGATGCTTCTGATTCTGAGTACTTGGAAGAATCGATGCGAAAAAGTCAAGAAGTTCCAAAAGCTCTGCAACAATCCTCAAAAATGATAGATGATTCACTATCAAAGTTAGAGGAAACTGAGCAAGCAATAGCAAAATTGAAAAATGACCTAAAGGCAGAAAAGGAAAGGCTGCGTCGGCTAATTGATGCATCATAATAAAGTCAAGTCTGTCTTGCCTAACACGTTGGTATAGCGCACAGCACGAAGACCTCTCGCATACGACCTATCTTTTTGCCGCCGCTGACCATAGTTGTTATGCCGCAAGTTTTGAGCGGGCACGCAGTTAAGACGCTATCGGTTGGTACTCAAAATTAACTTGCTTGAGTTCAGGGCTGGGGTGGTAATCCGAAGAGTATCGTTGAAGCAATCTTCCAGGTTGAGGAGGCGAACAAATGGAAAAAATCGTTGTCCAAGAAATCGATCTTCCCAGCACCAGTCTAGCTGTGCGATCGCTACCACGCCTCGATTTTGCTGATGCGTTTAGATGTCAGCTTCCAGAAGATCAACCTCAAAACATAGATTCAGTGACACGAGCAATCTTCTTGACAATGCCGCAGTGGGTCGCGCAATTATTGGAACTCCGCAATGTTATTGTTCGCCCGTTTGGTCTAAAGACATCGATTGATGCAATTCCATCCATTAGTCAGGAAGAACTTCAACCAGGAACAGCAGTCGGCGCATTCGAGATACTCGATCGTAGGCAGAACGAAGAGATTATGCTCGGCGAAGATGATAAGCATCTAGATTACCGGGTTTCGATCCAATTAGAGCGTGAGGAGAAAAAATGCTGGGTTGTTGTTTCAACTGTGGTCAAGTTCAATAACTGGCTGGGTCGAGCTTACTTTGTTCCGGTTAGACCAGTACATAAGATCATTGTTCCAGTCATGATGAGATATGGATTGGAGCGTTCAATTAAGTGATGCATTAGGCGAAACGGCATAACAATCCCAATGCACGTCGACCGTTGAGAAGGTATCTGTGAAGTATCCGAGGTTATCTGCGGCGGGTGATAGGCGTCGTTAGGTAGCTTGAGTTCTCAGTCATGAAAGTACTCCAATGCTACTTGTCAGTATCCGAGGTCAAGTTATCAGAGTGTTATCTGTAGGGTGATGTTTTGGCTTTGCCGATGAGTGATTTAAGGAGCATTGCTGATTTCCACAATCATTTCTCCTTGCCGTAGTTGTTCTAACGCATCAGGCAAAGTAGCGGTCAGCAATTGTTGCAGATAGCGATTCGTGACATTGCCACAGGTTAGCCACAAAATCTGGGGAGGTGTTCCTAAGCGACATACCAGGTCGATGAAGTCGCTGTCTTTTGTCATAATCACAGCGTTTTCAGCTCGTGCTGCTTCAAAAATTTTGATATCTTGAGCATCTCGAAGTGACAAGTCCCGCAGGGCAGCAGCTTCTAAGCCAAAGGTGTTCGTCAGCCAATTTGCTAGTGTTGGAGGCAGTTGAGCATCAACCCAAATTTTCATGCCGTCAATCTAGGAAAGTCAGTGCGTCGTGCAGCGAAGAGCAAGCATGCTTGAATATCTGCCAGTTCCAAGTCGGGGAAGTCTTCTAAGATTTCAGCAACACTAACATTTTCGGCTAACATTTCTAAAATATCGGTGACTCGAATTCGCATCCCTCGAATACATGGACGACCACCACATTGACCAGGGGTTTGGGTAATGCGGGTTAGCAATCCAGTCGTTGAATTCATGAGGGTGCCTGCAGGTTACTTCGTTTATCTCTATCTTACCGATTAGTGATGCAACGTTCGTCACCTCACAATGCCCATGCACACCGATCGTCGAGAGGGTATTCGTTGTGCGTTTGAGGTTGTTTGCGGCGGGTGATGGACAACGTTAGCCCTCTGCGTTATTAGCGAGGGTGGTACTTCTGTGATAAAGCCAATCTAGTTCAACGATTGTGCAGTGTTTCCCAACAGTTGTTATGAGCGCGATCGCTTACCAGCACCATTGAAGTCAAAGCGATTGATGCGTCATTACTAACTGCTACCTAGGTACAGGACAAAAACCAGAACTCTTATTTTTTTGTCCTGTACTGAGAACTGCTACCTAAAATTAATTAGGAACGCTCCCAAATTTGTCGAATTTCACCTGGAAGTAATGCAGCAATCTCTTGGTTCCGTTCTTCAGATAAGATTTCTTTCGTAGCTGAGAACACTGCCGCTGTAACCTCCTCTGGAGGAACCCCTTCTGGTAAAGTACCTTCTTCTCTGAGGCGCAACATGAAAGTTTTTGGCTTAATATGTAGGTCTTGTGCAGGACTGATCCGACTGAAGAAAGCAACCATCACGTTAGGATCCTGCCAAAGGTCTACCACTTCATGCTCGGATTCAGGTGCTCTTTCTTCGAGTTCCTTTTCAATCTTGTCACTTGTTTTATTTAACATCATGTCTCGCAAAATTCGGAAGACTATATTTGTCGCCCGTTGAGCATCATTAATCGTTTCCAAACTACTCCGCTCTAATACTTTTTCAAGAAATGCATGCTGTTGTCGGTGTGTTTGCTGTGTCATAATCTCTCACTACAATTTGAAAAAGAATCAAATTAGTTCAATCTGGTGTGAGCTAATTTGTAAGGTTCCTATTACAGGTTGCAAGTTAAAAAGGAATGCCCCATCAATCTTCTGACAGAGTTGTTTGGAGCATGAGTGGAGTCAAGCGATCGCAATGGCAATGTATCGAGTCGCAATCCAATTGCAAGCAATCACATTAACACTGGATTGAGTTGCAATTCGTCTGTAGAGCGGACAGAAGAACTGTGAGTGCTCGCAATGGCAATGTATCGAGTCGCAATCTAATTGCAAGCGATCGCATTAACACAGAATTAGGTTGCAATTCGACTGTAGAACGACAGAAGGACTGTGAGCGGTCGCAGTAGCAAAGGAGGGCGATCGCATTAAAACTGTTGAAATGCCAACAAAAATGCGGAATCCAGCCTTAGCGACAGCCCTAATTTTTTGTTGTGATAGCCGGAAGCTACCCTTGTGGAGGTTGTTAACGCTCGATCGCCCTCGCTATACTGCAAATTCTGAGAATCTTTCAATCTTTGCTGAACCTGATGAACATCCTTGAGGCGCACCACCTGCGAAAAGCCTATCCAGACCGTAAAAAACCGACCGTTGCAGTGCAGGATGTGTCTCTCTCGATCGCCTCACGGGAAGTGCTGGCATTTCTGGGTCCGAATGGGGCAGGCAAAACAACAACGATCAAAATGATTGCCGGGCTGATTTTGCCTGATGCCGGACAAGTGCGAATTGTTGGGCGCGATCCTCACCGTGATCCGTGGGCTTTGCGATCGATCGGGGCAGTGCTGGAAGGCAATCGCAACGTTTATTGGCGGCTTACCCCTCAGGAAAATCTGGAGTATTTTGGCGTATTGCGCGGTTTGAGTCGTAAGGTTGCCCGACAGCGCGGTAAAGAACTGCTAGAGCGGTTTGATCTGGTCGAAAAACGACGAGCACTGGTACAAACCCTATCGCGGGGGATGCAGCAAAAGCTGGCGATCGCCGTTGCCCTGATTCACGATCCGCAGTTGCTCTTGCTTGATGAGCCAACTCTAGGATTGGATGTGGAAGCAACCCAGGCAGTCAAACAGCTCGTGCGCGAAATTGCCCAGGAAGGGCGAGCGATTCTGCTTACCACCCACCAGCTTGATATTGCCGAGGAACTGTCCGATCGCGTGGCAATCATCAACCGGGGCGAAATCGTTGTCGAGGAGCCAACAGCGGAGCTAATCCGGCAGTTTTCTGGCACGGCATACACAATCGAGCTAGCCGAAAATTTAACCCCGACTCAAATCAGCAAAATCGAAGCGTTGGGCGGCACAATGGACGATCGCTTTGTCTATGTGCGAGATTCGCAGTTGCTTTACCCGGTGCTCGATATCCTGAAACCTGCGGCGATCGTACGGCTAGAGCGAGATGAGGCAAACCTGACTGAGATCTTCCTCAAGTTTTTGCGGCAAAGCAAAGCCGCTTAGAAGAATCTCAACTGAATAACTTTGCAATCCCTAAAGAAGAGTTGAGCGGCTAGAACTGATACCGCTCTTGATCGACCCAAAAGCCAAGCGGCACAGAATGCCCGTCTGTACCCACCTTTGCCTCAACCTGAATCGATGCCTGCCCAACTTGTTGAAGCTGCTGATTCAGATCAACCTGCTGATCTTCCGGGATGTAATACGTTTCTAGCCCATAGCGCACCGTTCCCTGCTGATAAATACCCTGGATCGCAGTTTGATTTGGCTCAAGCCGAGTGGGATAGCGATCGGACACGGCAACGGGTTTCCAGGGCTGAGGCGGCTGAGTAATCTGATCGGGCGACTGCAAAATCACATAAAAGCTTGTGCTGGGCAAATCTAGCGTCGAGGAGCTATCTCCGGCTTTGGGCTGGGGGTTGAGCTGCGGGGCGATCGTCTCCCAACCGGGAAGCTTTTCCAGCGTTTGTAAATTCGCAATTTGATAGCTGAAGGTGAGGTGATAGCCTTGCAGCAAGTTGTAGGGATCGACGGGCAGGGTTTGCAGAACGATCGGCTTTCCCGTCAGATGCGTGTAGACTGCCTGAGCCGGAATCGTCGCAATCAACCCCGCCTGGATCAGCAGCGTTGCGGCAAACCGCAGCGGGATCGACTTTCTAATGCTTACGATTCTCTCAGCAGTGTACATTTCAAACCAATGAAACGAACTAGTTGATCTGCGTAATCGAGAGGGTGTAGGGGTGGCTTGTCTGAGCGCGATCGCCCACAAATACCGAGTAGGTTCCCTGTTGCCACACACCCGGCACATCAATCATGCCGCCCGAAAATTGATCTGCCATCACGCAGCGATTGACCGGACCTTGAATTAGCAGAGTGGGCTGTCCTTGTCCTTGCAGCTTAAAACGAAGCGATGTGGGTTGGTTGACCACCACCACCTGGTTTGGACTACCGGGAATAAACCCACACTGACTCGACTGCGAACCGCCCGAACTTCCAGTCACGGTAACGGGCGCAGCCAGGGGAGTTCGCACAGGATTACTGTGAGCAGCAGGAACCAGGCTAAACAGTGCTGCCAGTGCTGCGGGAATTGCAAGCCATCGAACAGGTCGTTTCATAAGTTCTCCTCCCTCACCAATACAGATAAATTCGCGGCGATCGGGAAGGTTTCTACCTGCATCCTAACGTTTCGCATTCCTGCTGAACCGGGAGGAGTGCCAGTTTTAAGACTGCTTGAGGTTGGGCTAGCTATGAATTCGCGGTTCGGGATGAAGGGTTTCCAGCAGACGACTTTCAACGATCGCCAGTTCCTCCAGGCGCTGATTCACAAGGTCGCGATCGAAATAGGTGATTGCCAGCGTCCAGTATGCGCCGTAGTGCCGTGCCTCGGATGCCATCAGTCCCCGATAAAATTTGGCGAGTTCTGGCTCAGGACAGTGCAGCCCTAGCAAACCCAATCGCTCATGGCTACGTGCCTCAATCAGCCCGGAAATCAGCAGCGAATCGAGCATTCGATCGGGTTCAGCTTTCCGAATCTCAGCTTTCAGCCCAGCCGCATAGGGCGGAGCAGATAAGGGGGCAAGGGCAATCTGACGACGATCGAGCCACTGATTTACCTGTTCAAAATGCTCTAGCTCTTCCTGAGCAATGGCAGTCAACGCTCTCACCAGCTTGTGGCTCGACGGATAGCGAAACATCAAATTCAATGCCACGCCCGCCGCTTTGCGCTCACAATGGGAATGATCCAGCAAAATCACGTCCAGGTGATCGATCGCCTGCTGAATCCACGCCTCAGAGGTGGGATGCTGCAAAAACTTGATTGTCGTCAGCGAAGAAGCGGTCATCGAGTTCTATTCATGCGGTGATGGATCTATGCCTATTTTATCTATGGCTACTTTAAAAGTAGCGATCGTAACAGCCGACGCGACATGAGACAGTTTTCCCTCTGGATAGATTCCTTAAGGGAATACAGGAGTATAACGGTTGCGCTCAGCGGTAGGAAGTAACATTAAACTCAGCACCGAGGACTTCTTTTATTCTGCTGGAACGCGCTTGCTAGGCTGTGAGATGGGCGATCGGGCCAGTAATCTAAACTCAAGTATTCATAATCTAGCTATTTCAAGGGAATACTCAACGCCTCAACAAAATCATCCTTTTTCATTTGGCTGATACCAGCAATTCCTCGTTTCTTCGCCATTGCCTTTAAGTCAGCCGTTGCCATTATTTCGAGAATGCCAGCATCAGTGACTGTATCTACATCGGCTGAGAAGACAGATAAGGGCAAAGTTGTGCGGCGGCAGATAACTTTGAATTCTCACCGTTAACCTCTGTTCCGTCCGTACCAAGGCAGTGTTAGCTAGCTGGAAACTACTCAAGTCCTACTCCAATAACCAAGCAAACAAATCTTTGATTGTAAGCTGTAGCTCACTTGCAAACGATGGTATCGGAATAACTTCATCTGGCTCATCCAACACTTCAGGTTCTTGTTTTGAGCGATAGACAAACACGGTTTGTTCATCTGGATCAATTAACCAACCCACTTGGGTTCCATACCGCAGACAATGAAGGATATTCTTCGTTACTTTTGTTTGGTTTTGATCAGGAGACAAGATTTCAATTGTCCAATCTGGCGCAGCAGGAAACGTGTTGGCAACCTCTCCATTCTCATCACGGGGAATCCGGTTCCAAAGAAAAACTGCAATGTCAGGAACAGTTGAACGACCACCAAAGGTGCAGCGTAACTCAGGAAATGCACGAGCAATACGCTTAGACTTAACTACTCCATTGATAGCAGGTACAAGTTCCCCTTGAATAACACTGTGTTTCCCTTGGGGCATTGGTTTCTGAATAATTTGACCATCAATATATTCACTTGCAGGTTTCGTGTCTGGTAATTGTAAAAACTCTGCCAATGTCAGTGTTTTAGATGGTGTTTGTACCATTTGGGTTTACCTCTCCATCTGCCAGATCAGAAACTAATCTCTATTCTATCTAGAAACTGGATGAGGCATAGTGCTGGTCTACAGAAGAGTTACAGCTACTTAATCTTAAAAACTAGTAAGACAAGTTAACTACTCTACCCCAGTCAGTAACCCAAGCCATCCGACGGTAAAAATCAGCGGCTGCAAGTACCCTAAAACGCAATGCCGACGCTTGAGCCAGCAGTCCGTCTGCATTGCAGGGTTAGCTGGATATCACTGCCGATCGCACTTATTCGCACTCCCTTCTATC
>NZ_JACJOR010000526.1:0-7909 GCF_014695615.1 Leptolyngbya sp. FACHB-711 | reverse complement strand
AGAAATCAAAAATGAAACAAAAGGAATCAAAAATGAGATTAATTGACTATAGCCGCTGAAGCTTTAAAAACCGTCTTTCAACTGATATAAGCCCATCGTCATAAGCAAAATAACGATTCGCAAAATCACAATCAGCAAAACAACCAGGAAGAAACGATCGCGTGAGCAGTCCCTTTATTTACTTGCATGGTTTTGCATCCAGTCCCCGATCGGCAAAGGCTCAGGATTTGCGCGATCGATTTCAGGCATTTGGCATTGCGCTGATCACACCTGACCTGAATCAGCCTGACTTTGCCCAGCTTACCCTGAGCCGCCAGCTTGAGCAGGTTGCCGCCCTTTTGCCGATCGATCAGCCCGTCACAATCATTGGTTCCAGCTTTGGTGGACTTACGGCTGTCTGGCTTGCCGAGCGACATCCGCAGATTGAGCGGTTAATTTTGCTGGCTCCAGCGTTTCAGTTTTTGGCGCAGTGGCTTCCCCAACTAGGCGAGTCTACCGTGCAGCAGTGGCAGGCGCAGAATTTCCTCGGGGTCTACCACCATGCCGAACAAAAAATGCTGCCCCTAACGTATTCGTTTGTTGCCGATCTCAAACAGTATGACGATGCTCAGCTTCAGCGATCGGTTCCCACTCTGCTCCTGCACGGAACCCAGGACGACGTGATTTCGATTCAGGCAAGCCGAGACTATGCCAAAAGGCGATCGAAAGTGCGGCTGATCGAACTGGACAGCGACCATGGCCTGGGCAATGTGACCGACGAGATCTGGAAGGCAATCTGTGGATTTTGCCAGTTGCCCTCAGCGAGTGTTTGAGCCGTCACGGGTTTGAACCGTCGCTAAGGAGCTAGAAGGGTAGCGTTAGGATAGCGGTTTGCTTTTTCATAATCCCCGATCGCCTGACAGGCGGCTTTCAAGCTGAGAATGGCCTGCTGCTGCTGGCGGCTATTTTTCAGCACTCCTAAAACGGTGATGCGCTGCTCATAAAACTCGATCGCGAGGCGATGATGTCCCAGGCTGTCATGAATAATGGCAAGACTATCAAGGGTTTGCTCTTCGAGATCTAAATCGCTCAGGCTGCGGGCGATCGCAAGCCGCTGATGATGATAAGCAATCGCTTTGAGAGCATCGCCCATGCGGTAGCAGGCACTGGCAAGATTGCGAAGAATTTGCGCTTCGGTATGGCGATTGGGAAGCTGGCGGGCGATCGTGAGTAAATGCTCGTAGCAAATGACGGTTTCCACAAAGTTGCCAACGGCATGGTGGGCATTGCCCATGTTGCGGAGTACCTGTCCTTCGACCTGCAAATCCTGAAGCTCGCGGGCGATCGCTAAGCCCTGCTCGTAGGAGTCGATGGCGCGAGCATAGTCCCCCGCCGCTTTGTATGCCATACCGAGATTGTTCAGGGCTGCCATTTCGCCGCGCCGATCGCCGATTTCTTTCGCGACATCCAGGCTTTGATGCTTGTAGAAAATCGCTCTGCTATAGTCTTCCAGGTGGCGGTAAGCGTTTCCGAGGCTTGCAAGTGCTTGCCGCTCCGTCGGGCGGTCTTCGATCTGGCGAGCAATGGCTAAGCTCTGGTGGGAACAGGCGATCGCCTCTGGATAGTTGCTGAGTCCGTAATAGGTCAAGCCCATGCCTCCCAATACGCGCCCTTCTCCCTGGAGATCTTGAAGAGCACGATACATCCCCAGAGCTTGCTGGAAGGTTTTGAGGGCTGGCTGAAACTCGCGAAGCTGGTATTGCTCGATGCCTTTTTCAAGCAGGCAGTCGGCTCCGGTTTTACACGAGTCAAGCGATTGGGCAAATGTTGACTGAACGTTTAAAACCCGTTCGGATAAGGGAACGTAAGTCCCGTGCTGCTCATCAAATGGTTTCATTGAAATTGCCCTTCACGCTCAAGAGATAGCAGATTCACTGCCGAAATAAACAACCTGTCGCTCGTAGATGCAGCAAAGACTAAAACAGAGCCAGGGAACAGAAGATTGTCCGCAAGAGGGTTTAGCAGAGATCCTGTCAGCAGAACGGCTTGAAAGGATGATCTTGCACAACTCACAACTATCTTTGATCTAAATAAGAAGACCTCAAAAAACCCACGGTGGATGTTCTGAATTTCCCGTCCTCTTTCATGAAGCGGAGGAATTGGGCTAAGCATAAATACGGATGAAAGCGATCGACTCGGCTGAAATGCTAGGCTGAAAGGAACTAATGCCCCATTGTCAAATCAACCTGTGACTGTTTTTGCTGCTGAACGGCTCCTGTTTACGCCTGCGGCTCCTGCCCTGGATGCGATTCCGCTCATTTTTGCTTTTCCAAACGAATATAGTGTTGGTATCACCAGCCTGGGCTATCAGGTGGTCTGGGCAACACTGGCAGCGCGTTCTGATCTGGCAGTGGCGCGGCTATTTACCGACCTGCACGAACCCCTGCCCACTGACCCAGAACTGCTAGGATTCTCAGTATCCTGGGAGCTAGATTATGTGAATATTCTAGGGCTGCTGGAGTCGCTGCAAGTTCCGATTCGCGCTGCCGATCGCACCGATGCCGATCCGCTGATTTTTGGCGGCGGACCCGTGCTAACTGCGAACCCAGAACCCTTTGCTGACTTTTTTGATGTGGTGCTGCTGGGCGATGGAGAGCTGTTGCTAGAGGCGTTTATCGATGCCTATCAGCAAGTCCGTACTGCCGATCGCGCTACCCAGTTACGTCATTTGGCGCAGGTTCCGGGAATTTACGTTCCTAGCCTGTATCACGTCACCTATGAGTCTCCAGATGGACTGATTCAAGCGATCGAGCCAATTGCCGCTGATATTCCGTCAATCGTCCAGAAGCAGACTTATCGGGGCAATACACTGTCTGCCTCAACGATCGTTACTGAGAAAGCCGCCTGGGAAAATATCTACATGGTGGAAGTGGTGCGGAGTTGCCCGGAGATGTGCCGCTTCTGCCTTGCCAGCTATTTAACCCTGCCCTTCCGAACGGCAAATCTGGAAGAATCTCTGATTCCGGCGATCGATCGTGGGCTACAAGTCACCGATCGTCTGGGCTTACTGGGAGCCTCAGTCACACAGCACCCCGAATTTGAAGCGTTGTTAAACCACCTGGATCAGCCTCAGTATGATTCGGTACGGGTCAGCATTTCCTCGGTGCGTACGAATACGGTGACACCCAAATTGGCACAAGCCCTGGTGAAGCACGATACGCGCTCGATCACCATTGCCGTCGAAAGCGGCAGCGATCGTATTCGACGCGTGATCAACAAAAAGCTAGAAACCGACGAGATTCTTCAGGCGGCGCAAAACGCCAAAGCTGGAGGACTGAGCGCAATGAAGCTTTACGGCATGGTCGGCATTCCCACGGAGGAACCCGAAGACCTGGAGCAGACCGTTTCCCTGATGCGAACCCTGCAAAAATCCACGCCCGGATTGCGGCTCACCCTGGGATGCAGTACCTTTGTGCCCAAGTCGCACACGCCGTTTCAGTGGCATGGGGTAAATCCCGATGCAGAAAAGCGGCTCAAACTGCTGCAAAAACAGCTTCGTCCTCACGGGATTGATTTTCGTCCTGAAAGCTATAACTGGTCAGTAATTCAAGCTCTGATTTCAAGAGGCGATCGGCGGCTATCGGGCTTGCTGGAGCGAGTGCGGCACTATGGTGATTCTCTGGGCAGCTACCGACGGGTGTTTAAGGAAATGAAAGGACAGTTGCCCGACTTGAGTTTCTACGTTCATGCAGATTGGTCAACTGAGCAGATCCTTCCCTGGCAGCATCTTCAGGGTCCGCTTCCGCTGGCAACGCTAATCAAGCACCGAGAAAGCGCGATCGAGGCAGCAGGTTTACCCTTCCTTCAGCCTGCTTAATTGAAAAGATTGAAAAGGATGTTTGAAAGTCTGTATTGACCCCCTGAAACCACCCCTGACTCTTCAATTCGGGTTATTGGTACCCATTGGTTATTAGTACCTATCAGTTCCTGAGCAGGTGTTTGGAGTTTTGCCACTGCTCAAACCACCTTCAAACTCCTGACTTCCCTTTTCTGCCTTCTACTTCCATGCATGAGCCGATCGATAGAGATTCCCTGACCCTCAGCGAATCTTAATCAACCCGCGCCACTCCGTAAAGACTCGACGAGTCCGGATCGATCACATCACGAATTTTCAGTAGAGATGCTTACAATTTCAGTGGAATTTTCCGCTTAAATGCAGCAGGATCAGGCGCACATGAACAGTATTGGCGTTGTGGCGATCGGTCGTAATGAGGGAGAACGGCTGATACGCTGTCTCAATTCCTTGATTGCCCAACTTCCCGCAGGCACGCCGATCGTCTATGTTGACTCAGGTTCTACAGACGGCAGTGTAGCAGCCGCTCAAGCTCTGGGCGTGCAGGTGGTCGAACTGGATATGACGATTCCCTTCACGATGGCACGCGGGCGCAATGCTGGATTTCGCTATTTGATCGAGCACTGTCCTGAGATTCAGTACGTGCAGTTTATTGACGGTGACTGCGAACTGATCGAAGGCTGGATCGAGCAAGCCGTTTCTTTTCTCGATAGCAATCCGCAGCTCGCGATCGTCACAGGACGGCGGATAGAGCGATATCCAGAAGCTTCGATTTATAACCTGCTGGCAGATCTGGAGTGGAATACACCCGTCGGGGAAGCAACTGAATGCGGCGGCGATATTCTGGCGCGAGCCAGTGCAATTCGAGAAGTGAATGGCTATAACGAAAGCCTGATTGCCGGAGAAGAGCCGGATATGTGTATGCGGCTGCGGCAAAAGGGATGGAAAATCTGGCGGATTGATGTGAAGATGACGCTGCACGATGCGGCGATGACCCGCTTTAGCCAGTGGTGGAAGCGATCGGTGCGGGGAGGCTGGGCGGCAGCAGCGGGGGCAGCCATGCACGGTCGCTCACCAGAAAAGTTCCGAGTCAAAGAATGCCGTAGTGGCTGGCTCTGGGGCGCAATTGTGCCGAGTCTGGCGATCGGGCTTGTTCCTATCACGCAGGGCTTTAGTCTCATGCTGCTGCTGGGCTACCCCTACCAGATGTGGCGCATTTATCGCTATCGGCGCAATTTTGGAGATCAACCCGCGGCAGCGCGAATCTATAGCAGGTTCTGTGTGCTGTCCAAGTTTCCTCAGGCGATCGGGCAATTCAAGTACTGGCTGCAACGGTGGCAGGGGAAACAGGCAACGCTGATTGAGTACAAGGCTGCCCCACAGGTGGCGAAGTATCAGGCAGAGGTGTAAAGAGGTCGGTAGATAGGTGAATAGGAGCGGTCGATCGGAGGCGTTCTGGTTCCTTGGCAGACTGAGCATTCGTGAAGATGGATCTCATAAATCCGACATTCAACATCTCCTCGGCGTGATCGCCCTGCCAAAATTCTGAGGCGTTTCCTAACCGCAGCAAGCAAACTTGCCCTTGTTTTAGGAACTGCCTGAGGAAATCCAGCCAAACTCCCGATCGACTTTTAATCGACTTTTACCAGATGCGCTGGTTAAGGCAACGGAAGGAGGTTCTGTCCCTGGAAGTTTGCCCCGGTTTCTGTTACCCAGCCTTCGCGGGGCGAGCCGTTAATGCTGGTGTAGCGCACTAGCCGCCAAGAGCGAGTGTTAAAGTTCTGCTGGCGAGGTGGGGCGACATCTGTAACGGTTGAACCCCCTGCTGGACCATCTATTTGACCGTTTATCGTCTGAAATTCTCCGCCTGGAGATGTGCGGGCAGCCAAACCTGTAGACGGTACAACCCGGTAGGAACGTCCGGTGGGAGTCGGGGTGGGGCTGGGAGACGGACCCGCATTACAGTCGGTTAATAGAGTTGAGGTTGGCACGTAGCCAAGCTGGGGTGCGCTAATCTGCACATACTGTACTCCTCCGGAACTGTTGTAAGCAATAACTCCTGTGAGCGTAATTCGGGTAAAGGGTTGAATTGTTCTGACAAACGTATTGCGGGTCACGTCCGCAGAGAGATTGATCGGTTGGGAACCGCTCGATCGACAAACTCCAATGAAACTGGCACGCTCATAAAGCTGAGGTTCGCCTGCACGGGGAGCTGCTGCGGGGGCTACTGGAGCCGGAGATGGGGTTGGAGCCGGAGCCTGAGCGGGAGCCGGACGAGTTTGAGCCGGAGCGGGAGTTTGAGCCGGAGCGGGAGCCGGGGCAGGGCGGGTTTGAGCCGGAGCGGGAGTTTGAGCCGGGGCAGGAGCCGGAGCTGGGGCAGGAACCGGAGTGGGAGCCGGAGTAGAAGTCTGAGCGATCGTCGCTTCACTGGCTGGAACAGAGCTGACCGCTGCTGGAGTAACGCTACCTAGCTCGATCGTTGTTGCCTGGGCAACTGGAGCAGTGAGTCCTCCGGTGGCAGCAAGCGAAAGCACAATCCCGGCTCTTCTGAAGGTTTTTTTCGTCAAGCGCATTTTAATACACTCCTCTAACACAGAAAATCTGCTGGAAGTCTATCACGTTGCCCAGGGGGTCGAATTATTGCTTTTTGATGACGAGGAAATTTGGTTCTCTTGCAGTTGAAAGACTGCCAAAGTATCTTCGGATCGGCGTAACAGTAAACGGCTCAAGACATCACTCAAGGGATTGCCTGACTCGATATGCAAAATTTTTATCCCAGCGACTCCTATCCCAGAGATATGGTGGGTTACGGGCGCACTCCTCCCCATCCCCAATGGCAAAATCAGGCGCGAATTGCCGTTCAGTTTGTGATCAACTACGAAGAAGGCGGCGAAAACTGCATTTTGCACGGCGATCCAGCTTCAGAAGCCTTTCTGTCTGAAACGATCGGCGCAACACCGCTGATGGGAGTTCGCAATCTGAATATGGAGTCGGTCTATGAGTACGGCAGTCGGGCGGGCTTTTGGCGGCTGCATCGGCTATTTACCGATCGCCAGCTTCCGGTCACGGTTTATGGAGTGGCAATGGCACTGGAGCGAAATCCCGAAGCGGTTGCGGCAATGCTGGAAGCAGACTGGGAAATTGCCAGCCACGGCTATCGCTGGATCGACTATCAGTATTTTGGCGAGGAAACCGAGCGAGAACATCTCAAAAAGGCGATCGAGATTCATACTCGCGTCACAGGCAGTCGTCCTCTCGGCTGGTACACGGGTCGCATCAGCCCCAACACACGCCGACTCGTCGTGGAAGAAGGCGGTTTTCTCTACGATGCAGACAGCTACGCCGACGATTTGCCCTACTGGAACAATGACTACGGCAAATCGCATCTGGTTATTCCCTACACGTTGGATGCCAACGATATGCGGTTTGGGACGTATCAGGGTTTTAATTCTGGCGATCAGTTTTTTGCCTACCTGCGCGATGCCTTTGACACCCTTTATGCTGAAGGCGAAACTGCTCCCAAAATGATGAGCGTTGGGCTTCACTGTCGATTGGTCGGTAGGCCCGGACGGGCGGCTGCGCTGGCAAGATTCCTGGACTATGTGCAAAAGCACGATCGCGTCTGGATTTGTCGTCGCATCGAGATTGCGCGTCACTGGCATCAGCACCATCCGCCGACTCAGCTTTAGAATTCAGCCTTAGGAAAAATCACCAGGATAGAAAGCGCGGCTCAGGCGTTAGCAAAACTCATGCACCTGAGCCCTGCCTCGCGTTATCATTACCATCGTCATGCCTGCTTCGGGTCGCTGTCGCAGGGTGGCAAGCACTTCTCTCCCCACGAAGCGCAAACAAGAAGTGAAGTTGAAGTGACACTGCATCCAAAATAAGCAGAATATCAAACTTTATTTAAGCTTTATCCAAGCTTCTGCCAGTAGACGCTCTACCTTGCTAACTCACATCTTCTGACACACAATGTAAGCAGTTTACAAAATTTTTCTCCTCTCAAAAAGCAGCGAAAAATTCTGTTTGCAAACCTTTTCTAAAGCAGCAATTTATTTTTCGGTTCGTCAAAGCTGT
>NZ_JACJOR010000525.1:0-27832 GCF_014695615.1 Leptolyngbya sp. FACHB-711 | reverse complement strand
GCTGAATTCCGGGGCGAGTGTGCATAAAAGACGCTCAAACAGAAACCTTTTTATTGTGCGAACATTCGCGATCGTTTAGACCCGTCCCAAGAGAGAAGCTTCTACTGTGCTGCCGCCTTCTGATAAATTGGCTCACCCGCTACATACGTTGCCGCGATCGATCGATCGTCTCCCAACATCATCGTGCCAAAAAGCTGTGACTCGAGTACATCCAGCGATCGGGCAGGAACGGCTCCGTTTCGGAGTGCCAGGATTGGCGTGGCGTGGAGATCCAGCACTGTAAAATCGGCTTCTTTGCCAGGGTCGAAACTGCCGATCTTTTCTGCAAGCGAAAGCGATTTTGCTGCGCCCAAGGTTGCCAGATAAAAGGCTTGAAAGCTAGATAAATTTTGTCCCTGAAGCTGAGCAATTTTATAAGCTTCGCTCATGGTATGCAGCATCGAGAAGCCAGTGCCGCCACCCACATCCGTCGCCAGTCCCACACCCACGGGAGAATGAATCGACTTCGCCCGATGCAGCTTAAACAAACCGCTCCCCAAGAATAAATTCGAGGTGGGGCAATAGGCGATCGTTGCACCTGCCTGAGAGAGCCGCTCAAACTCAGACTCGCTTAAATGCAGCCCATGAGCAAAGATCGATCGATCGCCCACTAAGCCGTACTGCTCATACACTTCAAGATAATCGCTAGTGTTGGGAAACAGTTCCGAGGTGTATGCAATTTCCTGTGCATTTTCCGACAAATGGGTATGCACATAAACATCAGGAAATTCTGCCTTTAGTTTGCCGGCAAACTGCAATCCGGCTTCTGTTGAAGTAATCGCAAATCGAGGAGTAATCGCATAAAGCTGTCGTCCTCGATTGTGCCATTTTTGAATTTGTTCGCGGCTTTGGTGATAAGTCTCGATCGCATCATTCAGCAAAAAATCCGGCGCGTTGCGATCCATCCACATTTGTCCGGCAATGATTCGCATATTGCGGCGATCGGCTTCCTCAAACAGGACTTCGACCGACTGCGGAAAAATTGTAGTCAGCACGACTGCCGTGGTTGTGCCATTTTTTAGCAGTTCATCCAGAAAGAACGTCGCGATTTGCCGGGCATAGTCCGCATCCTGAAACTTTGCCTCGGTGGGAAAAGTGTATCGCTCCAGCCACGTTAAAAGCTGCTCCCCGTAGGCGGCAATCATTTCGGTTTGCGGATAATGAACGTGGATATCGAGAAAGCCGGGGATGATTAATTGACCGGGATAGGTCGTAACGGGAATTTCCTCGAAGCGGGGGGCGATCGTTTCATAGGCTCCAAAGGCTTCAATGCTGCCGTTTTTTAGCACCAGTAGCCCGTCTTCGAGGTAGCGAACGCTGTCCCGCTCGTTGCCGTAAAACGGATCGCCTACAAAGTCTAAAAACGCGCCCCGAATTGCTTTAGCTTTGCTGAAAGTTTGCATTTGGTTTGCCTGCATAATTTGCCCCTTGATGAGGTTAGCTGATTAATCTCAGAGATCCTGCATTGCCCCCTAAATCCCCCATCAATGGGGGACTTTGAAACTCCTCGAAAGGCTCGGTTTCCCTCAGAATTGGGGGGTGGTTCGGAGCACAATTCAGACTTCTCAAACGTCTTCTAACCCAAATACCAATATAGAATCCCTTTCAAGAAGGCGATGACACTCACCCCAATTAATCCTTCGCTCGCTCCCAGTGTTTCGCCCGATTGACTGCCTCTTGCCAGATTGCAAAACATTTGATCGCACGAGCAGAGCTGCTCCCAGGTTCAAACACCCTATCGACCTGACGGCTTGAGGTCTGGAAATCTTGACCAAAGCCGATCGTCTGACCCGCAGCAAAGGCAATGCCCTGAACGGTCGTTTCCTGCACCAGGGGACGCTCAACCGGAATGCCCAGCACATCCGCCTGAAACTGCATCAGGAAATCATTGTTACACGCGCCACCGTCTACCCTGAGCCGATCGATCGACACGCCCGATTCTTGAATTGCCTGCACTACTTCTTTCACCTGAAAGGCGATCGACTCCAGCACCGATCGCACCAGATGGGGACGCTTTGCGCCGCCTGTAATCCCGAAAAATGCGCCCCGTGCAGTCATATCCCAGTGAGGCGCACCTAAGCCGCTCAGCGCAGGCACAAAGTAAACGCCGCCGTTGTCCGGCACTTGCTGAGCCAGCATCTCGGTTTCGGCAGCGGATTGGATCAGCTGAATGCCGTCGCGCAACCACTGAATGCAGGCTCCCGTCGTGAACATACTGCCTTCCAGCGCATAGCCGCAAGCTTCAGAATCAGCTTTAGTCCAGGCGATCGTGGCGATCATTTGCTGGGGCGATCGAACAATCTCCTGACCGGTATGGGCAACCAGAAAACAGCCAGTGCCATAGGTGCATTTCACCAGCCCCGAATGATGGGCAGCTCCGCGATAGGGAGAATCGCACCCGTGCCCGAACAAAGAAGCCTGCTGATCGCCCAGAATTGCGGTTACAGGAATCGCTGCACCTAGAATTCCAGGATCGATCGTGCCAAACTGACTCAGACTCGGCTGAATCCGCGGCAGCCAGTGAGCGGGAATCTGAAACAGATCGAGCAGAGCAGCATCCCACTGTCGCGTTTCAAGGTTATACAGCATTGTGCGGCTGGCGTTGCTGTCGTCAGTGGCGTGAATTCTGCCCCCGGTGAGGTTCCATAAAACCCAGGTGTCAATCGTCCCGGCTAGAACGTTCGCCGCATCAATCCCTGACGGTTTAACAACATACTGATGCAGCCAGGAAAGCTTCGTGGCGGAAAAATAGGCATCAATCACCAGCCCGGTTCGCTCAAAAATCTCTGCGCTGTAGCCCTGCTGTTTCAAATCGTCACAGTGGGCAGCCGTGCGCCGATCCTGCCAGACGATCGCTCGATGAAGCGGCTCTCCTGTCGTTTTATTCCAGACCAGACAGGTTTCGCGCTGCACCGTTAGCCCGATCGCCTGAATTTGATTCGCGTGAATCTTTGCCTGCTGAATCGCCGATCGCATTACCTCACAGGTTGTCCGCCAGATTTCGATCGGATCATGCTCTAACCATCCGGGCTGCGGGTAGTGCTGCGTGAGTTCCCGATATGCCTGACTGACAATCTGCCCTGTCGCATCAAATACAAAGGCACGGTTGCCCGTCGTTCCTAAATCCAGCGCCAGAATGTAGCCTGATGCGGTCATAGGCAATACTCAGAATCAATGCTCAAAATCGTATTCTCACTGTACATCGGGCGCGACGAGGAATAATTTTTATCTGTCTAGGAATAGGAATGTGATTTAGAAATGCGATTGTGCAAAGCATGAATTCCGGCCCTATGCAGGGGTGAGCGTTTTTGAGAAATGGGAAACAGGGTAGAGTAAATAGACGAATGAATCGAACGCTGAACCACCAAGATTAGAAACAGATTAAAAACCTATGAGTAGCGCGATCGAATGGACGACTGAAGCAGAAGCTCGCCTGAAGGAAGTTCCGTTTTTTGTGCGTCCGGCGGCTCGCAAAAAGATCGAGAAGTTTGCTCAGGACGCAGGCTTAACGCAGATCACCGTGGAAGTTTACGAACAGGCAAAGCAAAAATTTGGCTCATCCTGATTTGGTCTCTAGAAACACGGTTAACAGATGACGATCGATCGCTTTGCTGTTTCCCAGGAAGGTAGCTGTCTCCAGGTCGGTACTTTACGCAATGCTGCGCCTGCCGATGTGCCTGCGATTCATGCCATGACCCAGATCGCCTATGCTGGCTACCGCGATCGGCTTCCCTACAGCAGCCTGTGGCAGGAAACCGAAGCCGATGTCGCGCAGGAGTTAGCCGCAGGAATCATCGTGCTCTGTGAAACTGCAGGGCAGATTGGGGGCAGCGTTCGGTGTCAGGTGCGGAACGATGTCGCAGCGTGTCAGCCGTTTGTCTATGTTCATCGATTGGCGGTGTTGCCCCAGTATCAGCGTCAGGGCATCGGGCGGCAATTAATGCAGGCAAGTTGAGGCATTTGCTCAGGAACATCAGGTGAATTGGGTGCGGCTAGAATATCGGCTGGCACAACCTGAAAACGCGCTGTTTTACGATCGGTTAGGCTATCACATGAGGGAAACCAGCCGCTTCTTTGCTGATGGAAGCCCGCGATCGAGGTGGATGTTTAAGCAAATTTCGCTGCCTTAAAGCCAGACGACAAGAGGCAATTCACTCTTTCACACCGTTCTTTCACACCGTTCTTTCACACCGTTTCAAAACACCCTCTGAAAAGGCGAGCAGTTGCTATTTTGTTTTAAATAACTTATTTAAGTATTTCAGTATCGCTTCACAAAAAAGATTTTTTGCCAATCCTTTTACAAGGCTTAATATCACTTCATGAACCTGGCTTGTATTGAATGGGAATCAGTTTATCCTTATTCTGAATGATGTCTTTTTTCAGCGGAAGTGACTAAGCTGAATTGCTATTGAAAAACGCAGGATTTTTATTCTTGTAAAACGCTTCTTAAAGAATAATGAAAAGCTCTGAAGTTAGAGTATTTCGGGTTGTTTTTAATAGGTTTTTCCAGAGGAAGAAAAACTTAACTCCCTTTCGTCTCTTCATATCTCGCGTCGCGTAAAACTATACCCCTATGTTTAGAAGAAATCAGTCTTTAAGTAGATTTTTTGCATTCTTCTTAGGTAGCTTTCTTTTCTTCAACGCGTTGACTGCCTGTAGCCAAAATGCGTCAGCTCCTAACGGAAATACGGCACAAAATCAAAATCGCCCAACCACAAACGCCTCGACTGCGTTTCCTGCTGCCCAGGGCTGTAAGAATATTGGAATCTTGCTGCCCGAAACTGACACTTCAACCCGCTGGGAAAGCTACGATCGCCCCCTGCTAGAACAGGAAATCAAAAAGGCCCTTCCTGATGCTCAGATTCAATATGCAAACGCCAACAATAACGCCGATGCCCAGCAAAACCAGGCAGAATCCGCTTTAACACGAGGAGCCTGCATTTTAGTAATTGGTGCGAACGATAGTCAAAAAGCTTCGGCGATCGTGCAGTCCGCGAAAACCACTGGCGTTCCGGTGATTGCCTACGATCGACTGATTCAAGACAATGACCTTGCTTACTACGTTTCGTTTGATAACGTGCGCGTTGGTGAAATGCAGGGGCAATACATTATCGATCAGTATAAAAAAGGAGCCTACGGACTGAAGCGCGGTGCAAACGTGGCAATGCTGAATGGCTCCCGCACCGATAATAATGCGTTGCAGTTCCGTGAGGGTGCGCTGAAAGTCCTGCAGCCGTATTTCGATCGGGGGGAGTTGAACCTGGTATTTGATCAGTACACGCCGAACTGGGATCTGGCAAAAGCGCAATCGCTCACCGAAGGCGTACTGACCCGCGAAAAAAACAACGTTCAGGCAATCTACGCTGCCAGCGATATTCTCTCGACGGGAGCGATCGCCGCACTGCGCGCCCAAAACCTCAACGGTAAAGTGCTGGTGACAGGTCAGGATGCCAATGCCTCCAATATTCAGGCGATTCTGGCAGGCGATCAAAGCATGACCATTTATAAGCCGCTCATTAATATTGCAACAGCAGCGGCTCAAATTGTGGCGGCTCTGAGCAACGGCACGGATACTGCCTCGTTGACCAATGCGACGACGAAAACGACTGAGGGCGGTCAAATTCTCTCTGCGCTCTCGAAGCCGCAGCTTGTAGATGCCAGTAATATTCAAGACACGGTGATCAAAGATGGCTTCCTGACTAAGGAACAGGTTTGCCAGGGATTGCCGACAGGAGCGGGTAAGGATCTTTGCTCCTAAAGCGTTTGTGCGGTGAGTGTCTTATCTGCGGGTGGGGCACTCATCGTTTTTAAAGGCGATGTAAAACTTGAAACACTGCTCAAACCATCTGCGGGGATAGGGGAAGGCAGTCCCCATGCTACAGAATTCGTTAGGACAAATACTTATTCAAAAAGGGCAAAATTCCCTCAATCAGTTCCTCTGGATATTCCTCATGCAGTCCAAGCGAACCGGGCATCCGGTAGACCTGCACAGCGGTAAAGTGTGCCAGCACTTCCATCTCGGCTCTTGATTTAGGTGGCGTTTGTTCGCCGATCACCATCAGTACCGGGACGGGCGGCAAAGGCTGAAAGTAGTCCATAAATTTGCTGCGGTTCTTAACCGAATCCAGTGCTCCCGTAACGAAAGCAACCGAGGCGTGTCTCGCTCCCCAGCGTTGCGTCGTGCGCCATTTCTGCCCAATGAGCTTCCGGGTGACATTTTTGCCGTTGCCGTAAACGTGGCGACGATACATCAGTGCCAGAAAGGGCGGCAGCGTATTCAGAAAATAAAGCAACTGTCCCAGCAGCGGCAGGCGAACGATCGTCTTAAGCAGCTTATAAAACCAGCGATGCTCACCAAAGGCAGCCGGCAGCGGTCCGCGCCACGTAGGGGAAACCAGCACCACCCAGGACCAAGGCGGATTCGGCTGCTGGGTCAGATCCATCACGTATCCGGCTCCATGTCCTGCCGCAATCACGACCACGGGTTCCAAGAACATCGATCGCACAAAGTCGCGCAGCAGTGCCCGATAGACCGGGGGCGTGTAGTTCAAAAACGGACGGGAAGATTCGCCAAAGCCCAACCAGTCGATCGCCACCACCTGATACTGCTGGGCAAGCCGTTCAGCAATTCCCCGCATTTCGCCCCGCGATGAAACGCTGCTGAGGGCAGGCAAGAGCAAAATCGGTTTGCCCTCTCCCATCACTTCATAGGCGATCGTGACGGACTTTTTCTTCCAGTTCCAGTGGTACTCTCTGGCAGCACCACCGATAGTCGAGGTAGGGGTAGATCGTGACACAACACTTGCTCTAGACGCTGAAGAACTTTTCTGCCCTGATATTAAATCACCAGCCTAATAAGAGCTTAGGTTAATCTGGTTCCGCTTTAGAAAATTCGCGAAATATCGGTTACTTTGCAATATCTTCTGCTAGAGTTTTTTCTGCCTGCCACAATTCAAGATAGGACAAATGTTCATCCCTCACCACGCTAATTCATTTCATGACTGATCTGATTCTGTTCTGGCATCGTCGCGACTTACGAACGGTTGACAATATCGGACTGGCGGCTGCCCGTCAGAAAACGCCTAGAGTCGTCGGGGTCTTTTGCCTCGATCGCCTGATTCTCGATCGTGATGATGTTGCTCCTGCCAGAGTCACTTATTTGATCGAAAGCCTGCGAGAGTTACAGCAGCAGTATACCCAGGCAGGCAGCCAGCTCTTGATTCTGGAAGGCAACCCGATCGAGCGAATTCCGGCACTGGCAAAGGCTCTGAATGTTAAAGCCGTTCACCTAAATCGCGATGTCGAACCCTACGGACGGGAACGCGATCGAACCGTAGCAGCCGCTCTGCGCGAAGCGGGCATCGAAGTTCAACCCTTTTGGGATCAGCTTTTGCACGCCCCTAGGGCAGTGATCACCGGATCGGGACAGCCCTACACCGTCTTCAGTCCGTTCTGGCGCAACTGGAGAAGTCAGCCCAAAGCAGCTCCGGCTCTGAATCTGGAAGGAGCAACGGGTCTGACCGAAGCTGAACAGCAGGCCGCTCAAGCCGTCGGGACGATTGCCTCCGGCAACAGCGAAGCTACCGCCCTACCCAGCGCGAAGGATCTGGGCTTTGTCTGGGATGTAGACGTTCTTCCCCTGGCTCCGGGCACGAGTGCGGCAATGGCGCGACTAGAAGAATTCTGCAACGACTCGCTCACGGAATACGGTGAACAGCGCAATTTTCCCTCGGTGCGGGGCACGTCTCAGCTCAGCGCGGCGTTGAAATTTGGCACGATCGGCGTGCGAACCATTTGGGCAGCGACCGAGCAGGTTTATGACCAGAGCCGCAGCGATGAAACGCGGGAAAATGTGCAGTCCTGGCAGCAGGAGATTGCCTGGCGAGAGTTTTATCAGCACGCGATGTACAGCTTCCCGGAACTGGCAGACGGCGCATACCGAGATTCGTTCAAAAACTTTCCCTGGGAAAACCGGGACGATTACTTTCAGGCGTGGTGCGAAGGGCGAACCGGATACCCGATCGTCGATGCTGCCATACGTCAAATGAATACGATCGGCTGGATGCACAACCGTTGCCGCATGATTGTTGCAAGCTTCATGGTGAAAGATCTGCTGCTCGATCCGCGATTGGGCGAAAAATATTTCATGCAAAAGCTCGTAGACGGCGATCTGTCTGCGAATAACGGCGGCTGGCAATGGACGGCATCAAGCGGTATGGATCCAAAGCCGCTTCGCATTTTCAACCCCGCAAGCCAGGCACAAAAATTTGACCCAGAAGCCGACTATATCCGCGAATATCTACCGGAACTGCGGAGCATCGACACAGCCGATTTAGTCACAGGCAAGATTGGCTCCTACGATCGCGAACGCTGCGGCTACCCAGAACCGATCGTCGATCACAAAGTGCAGCAAAACCGCTTTAAGCAAATTTATCAGCAGCAAAAGGAAGTCACTGCCCTGAGCTAAAAACGATATCAATTCCAGAGGTGAGATGTAGCGGGCGATCGGTACTAATGAAGCCCTGTCAGCATCTTGCTTTTCAGCAGGTCAAGCAAGGCAAAGGCAGGTGGCGTCAAGAGGGATTGCTTCAGAATGGCAATACTGATGATTCTGTAGAGCGGTACAGGCAGGCTATAGACCTGCACTTCTGCTGGAATTGGTTCTGCGGCAAGGCGAGGGCTAATTGCAGCTCCCAGCCCTTTCGCCACCATATTCACGATCGTAGAATCCGATCGAACTTGATACATTGCGTTTAAGACCGCACCGTACTTTGCGCCGTGAGCATAAACCATCGCATCACAACCATCTCCATCGGGAGCCATAATTAACCCGTAGTTACTGAGTTCATCCCAGTTCAACCGATTGCCCGATAGCTTTGTGTCAGGTGGAAACAGAACGACGAACTCGTCTCGCATCAGCTCCCAGGTTTCAAACTCCTCGCCTGTGGGCAGGTAGGTAATGCCAATATCCGCCCGCCCCTTGCGTAAATCATCCTCAACATCATCGCGATCGTCGTATTCTGCAATGCGAACGGCAACGGCTGGATAGCGACGGCAAAATTCAGCGATTGCGTCAGGCAGAATGTGGGTAGCTGCACTGCGGAAGGCAGAAATTCGTACCTGTCCGCCTCGTAAGCCTTTGGATAAATCTGCCTGCTTGGTAATGTCGTCGATCAGGTACATAATCTGACGAGCGCGATCGACAATCTGTTCGCCTACTGGAGTCAGAATCGCACCGTAACGTCCCCGCGAAAATAAACTGACGCCTAAATCTGCTTCAAGGGCAGAAATGGCATGACTAATTGCAGACTGTGACATCTGGAGCTGCAATGCTGCCTCGCTAAAACTGCCGCAATTTGCGATCGTAATCAGCACTTGCAGTTGAGAGAGCTTCAATTGGCTTTGACGGCTATATCCCACGACGGTATCCCACAATGTCTCGTCTCGATCTGCCTGGATTATCGCAAAACCAACTTCAGTAGGGGGTTAATGATCCATGAGTGCGATCGATAGATGCCTATTAAAGCAGCAGATTGTCGCGTTTGACCGTTAACCAATAAGGTGAAATAACCCATGAATTCGGGCAGCTATGACATTCACGCTTCGTTCAGCGCACAGCAAAGGCATTCTCCTACTGATTCTGACGACGATCATCTGGGGAACGTCTTTTCCTCTGCTCAAACATACTTTAAGCAGTCTCTCACCAGGAGTTATTCTTGCGGCTCGATTCAGCATTGCAGCCGTAGCAGTTTTCCCCTGGCTTCGCAAACTCGATCGTCCTCTCATTCGGGATGGAGTGCTGCTAGGATGCGTTTATTTTGCAGAATGTGCCTGTGCTTTGATCGGTCTAGAAACCATTTCTGCGAATCGATCCGCCGTTATCATCAGCTTGAATGTCATTTTGGTTCCACTGCTGGCTGGCTTAATGGGTCAGCGTTTGTCGAGCAAAGTGCTGCTTGCTGCGGCTGTTGCGATGCTAGGCATTGGGGTGATGTCCTGGGAAGGAGGCGGACTCAGCCAGGGAGACGTTTTAACGATCGTCTGCGCCGTTGGAATTGCAGTTTATATTTTAATGTTAGAGGCGATCACTCCTCGTCATCCAACCCTGCCGCTGGTTGCGGTGCAGCTCGTTACAACGGCACTTTTAGGACTGTTTTTTTCAGTTTCAGAGTTAGCAGAGGCAGCTAGAGCAATTGGCAGTCAGTTCAGCAGCTTGCTCTACCTGGGTCTAGTCGTTACGGCAACGCCAATCTGGACACAGGCGATCGCTCAACGCTGGGTTGCTGCTCATGAAGCCGCTCTGCTCTACACATTGGAACCAGTGTTTGCGGCAGTGTTTTCTTTCTGGTTTCTGGAAGAAGGATTTGGCATTCAGGGACTAATTGGAGCAGGGTTGATCCTCGCCGCGACTGCTTATAGCCAGCGCCTTCGCTAATGCAAAATCATCCAAGACAACTCAAGCGGAATTCGTTACCCTGACCTTAGCGGCTCCAGTACAAGTTGGGGGAAAGATGGCGCAGCTTCGGGAAACTGCACAGGAAACTGTTAAATTCTGGCGCGATCCTGCACTGGAAAATTTGGAGATGCTGCGGGCAACTTATGTGACGCATACCTTCTCACGCCATACTCACGAAGGGTATGCGATCGGCGTCATCGAGCAGGGCATCGAAGAATTCACCTATCAGGGCGCAACTCATCAGGCTCCGGCAGGCAGCATTGTGGTAATTCACCCTGGCGAAGTGCATACGGGACACGCCGCAAATTCTGATGGCTGGACTTATCGAATGCTGTACCCGGATGTCTCTCTGATGCAAAAGGCGGCAGCCGAATTTACCGGACGACTAACGCTTCAGGAAAGTGCAAAGCAACCGATCGAAGTGCCCTACTTCCCCAATCCCGTGATGGATGACCCCCAGTTAGCGGCGCTGCTTCGGCAGCTTCATCAAACAATTGAGCATTCGCGATCGGTTTTAGAGCGAGAGTCACGCTTTTTGTGGCTATTTGCCCAGCTCATTGCCCGATATGCCGATGTTTGTCCTCGCTTTACTCCCATTGGCAATGAGATCCAGGTTGTCCGGCAGGTTCAGGATTATCTGAAGGCAAACTATATGCACAGTATTACCCTGGAGCAGCTTGCCCAGCTTGCCCAACTCAAACCGCTCCGGCTACTGCGTTTGTTTCAGAAGCACGTTGGTTTGCCGCCGCACGTTTATCTGGTGCAAACCCGCGTCATGAATGCGAAGGCACTGCTGCGATCGGGAGTTCCCTTAGCGCAAGCCGCTGTCGATACCGGATTCACAGATCAAAGTCACCTGAATCGCCATTTCAAACGACTGGTTGGAGTTACGCCAAAGCAGTATGCGATCGGCTGCAAAAACGTCCAAGATTTGCCAGAAGCAGTTTTCCTAGAATAGGACGGTTGTAATTCATTCAATTAGGGTTCACTCACAGGAATGCTTCACTCTACTTCCGTTTCGGCGGGTCTACCCACACCTCGATCCGAGTTTTGGGCAGGCAGTCGAGCCATGTTTCCGCTCGTGGTCGGGGCAACGCCGTTTGGAATCTTGTTTGGAACGCTGGCAGTCAAGAGCGGACTCTCGATCGCCGGAACGCTGGCAATGTCTGCTTTCGTGTTTGCCGGGTCAGCGCAGTTCATCTCGCTAGGCTTACTGGCCGTTGGAACGCCTTTACCGCTAATTTTGCTCACGACGCTGGTCGTCAACCTGCGCCATCTGCTGTACGCGATCGGGTTGCTTCCTTATGTGGGAAAACTGGCTCACCGATGGCGATTGGCAATGGGCTTCTGGCTCACCGATGAATCCTTTGCGGTGGCGATCGCCCGCTACTATCAATCTGATCCGTCGCCCTACAAGCACTGGTATTACCTGGGAGCCGCCCTGTTTATGTATGGGAACTGGCAATTCTGGACGGCGATTGGCATCTGGCTCGGTCAGCAGCTTCCTGATGCAACACAGTGGGGTCTTGATTTTGCCATGTCGGTCACGTTTATTGGCATGGTCGTTCCCTACGTCATCACCGTTCCCATGCTCATGACCGTTCTGGTTGCAGGTGTAACTGCGTTGCTTGCCCATTCTCTGCCGCATCAACTGGGCTTGTTAGTTGCCGCTTTAGCAGGGGTAGCCGCCGGATTCGCTGTAGAGCAGTTTTTTAGTCAGGAGACAAAATGAACGAATTTTATTTAATTGCTGGCATGGCGGCAATCACGTTTGCAATTCGCTATGGGCTGCTGGCACTCTGCGGACGGATTCGCCTGTCCTCAAAACTCACGCAACTGCTGCGATACATTCCTCCGGCAGTGCTGACAGCGATCGTGGTTCCTGCGGTGCTAATGCCGACGGGGAATGAGCTGCAAATCACGCCAACCAATGCTCGACTGGTCGGGGCAATTGTCGCGGTTCTGGTCAGCTACAAAACCAAAAATCTGTTGCTTACGATCGGACTGGGAATGCTGTCATTTTTCCTATGGCAGTGGTTTTTGCAAAGCAGCTTTCACTGACCCGCTCATTCTTTTATCTCCCTTTTGTTAGTTCCTATGTACTAGAATCAATACCCTGAGATAGACGGCACATCGATCGTTGCTGCTTATAACAGGAAGAGTATGGATTCTTGAACCGGGAAACCGATATGGCACTCGAAGAACTTCGGAAAAGCGAAATGATGGCGCATCTGCTGGATGCCCTCAATGAAGGCAAAGACATTGGACATTACGGCAGACTGACCTTTGCCATGATTGCGCGTCATTTTATGACAGAAGACGAGCTGATTGAATATCTGCAAAAAGACTCCGATTTCAGCGAAACGGAAGCTAAGGCACTGGTGAAGCAGGTCGAGGGCAAAGACTATAATCCGCCCAAGCGCGATCGCATCTTAGACTGGCAGCAGCAGCAGGATTTCCCCATTTGCCCCAATCCCGACGATCCCGATAGCTGCAACGTTTATCGCGACCTCCAGTTCCCCGATGAAGTCTACGAGCATATCTCCAGCTACTACGAACACAAAGTCAGCTAGGGAATTTATAAGGGTGATTTAAAACATTCCCTTGAAAGTACCAGCATTCCTGCATTCGCCCCCAGTTCCCATCCGTAGGAGACTTCCGATCAAAGGTTCAGTTCAGAATTCCTCAACCCAAGGACTTCAAACTTTACTCCGGCTCAAAGTCTCCCCTGAATGTGGGATTTAGGGGGCGGTTCGATCGCCCTTTCAAAACCTCTGTATGATTCCAACACCCTTTATGAGCCGCAGGGAGAACTCCCCTGATACAGCTTCAGCGTGCCAAAGTTAAGGCTTAGCGCGATGTTAAGGTTCTCGAGCGATTGAATCAGCCAGGTTACAGCATCGCTGGCATAGGTTTCATAGTGCTTAAACAAAATCGCCAGACGTGCTTCCAGGCAGGGCTTCACCTTGCGGCAAATCAAGACAATCTTCAGCAGCAGCCCGATCGTCGTTGTAATGCCCAGATTGCCCGTCAGATCGACAAATAAACTGTGGTTGAGCTTCTGAGGACTGTCTACGACCAGGAGGTTCAGCAGACGGCGGCAGGTTTGCACCATCAGCACATCGGAAAACGGGTCGGCGTGATGCTCTGGCAGCGTTTCCTTTAAGAACTGGTGCAGGCGCGAATTAAACTGGCAATTGCCATATTTTGGATCGATCGACTCCACCAAATACTCGTAGAGGTCATCCTTAAACGATCGATAGGACGAAGTGTGACTGGTATAGGTAACAAAGCGATGTGCCCGATCGCGGTAAGTATTAGAACCATCGATCTTGCCGCCGAAGTGGAGCAGTGCCCGATCGATCTGGCGATCGCTAAGCAGGGTCGGGTTTTGCAGCGATGCACAAGAGCCATTGGGCTGGGGCAATCGACCATCCTGCCGCACATCAGGCTGAACCTCATTGGATTGAAGGCTGAAGCTGTTGCCGATCTGTCGATGGGTAGCATAGCAGGCGAGGTCTCGCTCAAACTGACGCTGCACTTGACGGCGAATCTGGCGCACCCGACGACGCTGCTCGTCTGAACTGTCCCTAGTCAGCAGGTTTGCTTCGTACAGGCAGGGATAGCGGCGAATCAGCGTTCTCAAGGGTCTGGAGCCAGTGTAGTTATCTGGCGTTTGACTAACCACCTGTGCCAGGCGTTGCAGGGCGGCATACTGCTCGGTGGATTTAAACTGCTTCACAAGCTGCCGAAGGCGAAGGGCTGTTCGCGATCGAGCATGACTGTTCGGAACGCGATCAAATTGGTTCACTAACTCCGAGATCGCACTGTGGAGCCGGGGCTGCATTAGCCAGTGGTTAATCAAAATGTGACAGCTTCGATTGAGAATGAACTTAAAATCCTTCTCAACGTAGGGTGAGTCAATCACGCACTTGAGTGCCAGCCAAATTTCATGATTTGGGTAGCCTGCGCCATCAATGAACAGCATCCAAAAGCGCTCGATCAGCGCATCGGGTGATTCTACCCTGGCACAATCGAGAAGATGGCTGTAAAGTAACTGCTCCTGCAAAAGATTGGGCTGAACTTGGATGGTCCGACGCTGATAGTAATCTGACCAGGAATCCATCATGCTTGACGACTTCCTAAATAGTGCTATGAACGTAAGCGAAGCGCCCGAGGCAATCGGTTTATTTAAGGCGATCGGGTGAACTGTCGAACAGTTGTACAGTCAGCTATCAGGGGGCAGGACAGCAAACAGCACGATGAAGCAATCCAGGGAAACACGGCACAGGGGACACAATGCAGGGGATACAACACAGGGAACACGATGCAGAAAACAATTCCAGGTAACACCTGCAGCAGAAGTATCACATTTATACTCTGACTACAAGTGCCCAAGGACAGGTTCCTGCGAATCGTTTTTTCTGCGATCGGTTTTCCTGCAATCTTTTTCCTGTAATCTCTCTTCTTCCTATGGTTTCCTAAGACTCCTATTTATGAATCCCAAAAATGAGTATCGATATGAATCCTAAAAGTGAGTATTGATTAATTTTCTCAGTGTCTCTCTTTGCTAAAGTGGCTTATTGGTACCTGATATTAATCTAGCTTCTCAGTGAAATTGCTGAAATCAGTATGAACCTTTAACTTCATTTGCAAAGCTGGCTCGTCGAATAAAGTGAAATGGTCCGGCAATCGATCCCCACACTAGCTCGTTGGTGTCTGGATCAAGCCCGCGATCGAGGCTGATAAACTTCTGCTCGTCAATTTCAAATTCGCTGTCTAGATAAGTTGCCTGCCCTTTACGATGCACAATACAGCCTTTGCCGGGTTCCACCGAACCTTTAAAGCTATGCCCAGTCCATTGGACAATCATGTTACAGCCTGGAAGCTTCTCAAGCTGGTCTGGTCGCAGCGTTTGCAGTCGATTTAAATCGCGAGACGCACCATATAGAGCCGTTTCGTCTTTGACGACATAGTTTTCGATTTCAATGCGATCGCCTTTCGCGATCAGCTTGAGAACGCGCACCCGGTAAGGATCATTCAGCATATAGTCGTACGCCTGCTCAACAAAGAGACTCGTACCCGATAACAGATCAACGGGTAGCGGACGCATACAAACCCGAATGTGAGCGAAAAAGGGTGGATTTTCAAATGCCTGCGCCTGGTTGCTAAAGTCGGCTGCCATCCAGCGGGCAAGCGTCGCGATGTCGGTGGTGTGGGTCATGCCGGGATTAATACAAAGAGATGTAATAAAAGATTCAGACGATAATTTTCCCTATTCTATGAGTTTTTGAACGAGGTTTAACCCAGCAGGATCAGGAGAAACCCACAAAAGTTTCACCTTGCTTCAGGAATTGTACTTTCAGCGTTCTCCCAGAATTCCCGCCAAATTCTCTTTGAGGGATGCTACTGAGCAGGTGCGGCAACTTTCCTTAAACCGTGCAAAAGCGGCATTGCCAGCAGTCCCCAGCCAACGCCTGTGATTAGTCCAAACAGGGTCATGACGCCCTGGTTGACTTGCCAGCCCGCAAACATCTGCGCTCCATACTCAAATCCATAAGCCATCATCAGCCCACTGGCAAAAATCGCCCCGCCCCAGCCGTACTGATGCAGCCAGTAAAATCCTCTGCCTTTCGTCATGCCATAAAGCAATCGCGTTACGAATAAACCCAGAACCGTACCATAGCAGCGCATACAAACTGCCATCATCCAAGGGGGCGACAGGGCAAGACCCAATTCGGGCTGCGGGCAGACGTGACGACCCATGAAATAAATGATGTTAGCCACGATCGGTACACCCAACAATCCTGACCCTGCCAGAAACGGAGCCATCAGCGGACCCACAACCATTCCCGCTAGTAAAAAATCTGCCGTCCCGCCGGCCCAGTTCCGGGACGATCGCGGTTTTCTTGAGGCAATCTCCATTCAAGCTCTCCTCTGCGTCGCTGTCATTTATTCTAAAGGTCGTGGGAGCTGACTGTGAGAGGAAGCCAAACGATCGCACTCCGCTCGCGAATCAATTCAGGCATGCTGAAGCAACCGGACGATCGCCCAGGCAAACCGAGTTTAAGCGCAGCCAGGCTAAGCCATGCTGAAGAAACAGCCTTTTGCTTCTACGACATCAGGGCTAAGCGGGCGTGTTCAATGCAAGTGTCCAGCACCTTCAGAAACTCTGCCAGCCAGCGCGGAGGGGGAACCAAGCGGGAGCCGTAACCCGATTGCCGTCCACAACCGTTGAGAAGCCATCATTCGTGCCCGAACTGCCCTGTAAGTTGAGGAAACGGTCAAGGTAAGGTGAAACATTACAAAATCGAAATCTAGGATTTTGGAAAAAATATTCTGACTGGAAAAGAAACGTTAAAGCAGCTCCTAATTCTCCCAAATCCTTCGAAGCAAAGCATTTCCGCTTTTGTCATGAAATTGCTAAAGACTGTCTGTAACCAGTGTTACTACGGAAGCGATAACATGGTCTTTCTGTAAAGAAGCACCTTTAACCAGTGTTACTACGCAACCGATAATATGTTCTTTTTGTAAAGAAGCACCAAATGCGGATGTTCGCAGCTTCTAATTCTCCCAAATCCTTCAAGGCAAAGCATTTTGCCTTTGTCATAAAATTGCTAAAGACTGCCTGTAACCAGGGATTACTACGCAATCGATAATATGTTCTTTTTGTAAAGAAGCACTAAATGCGGATGTTCACCGAGGTGGTATGAACTTAAATGATGCTGATGGTGCATCGCTTCAAGATTGTTAGCGAATTAGGGTTCTAGCGAACAGAAGATCCTTCATCCCTTGGAATCTCTTTTTCCAAGGAGCTTAGATAATGCTGATGGTGCATCGCTTCAAGATTGTTAGCGAGTCAGGGTTTTAGCGAACAGAAGATCCTTCATCCCTTGGAATCTCTTTTTCCAAGCTTTATAGCCTTTGCTCATCGACAGAAAGAGTATCAATTGTCGGAGCAATGATGGCTATCAGCATCACGTTTTTGAATTAAGGAAAAGGACAAACCTAATCAAACCAAACCAGAGAAACGAGAGGTTTCCCAACATGGGTTCTCTCTTAGTTTTTCCATTTCCTGCTAACTAGATCCATCTGTTTTTGTACCGACGTAGCTGATGCTTCGGTGTGTTCTTGCTGCGCTTCCTGGCTCTAAAAGAGTAAAAGGATCGGGCAAAGTCTAGTGTCTACTTTATTTTTTTGCATTGGAGAATCGCATGAACAAGGTAACAGTAATTATCCCTGCTTATGGAGTAGAAAAGTATATCGCTTCAACGATCGAATCTGTTCTGGCACAGAGTTATCAGAACTTTGAACTGGTGATTGTTGACGATGGCTCACCGGATAGAAGCGTTGAAATTTGCCAACGGTTTAAAGATCCTCGAATCAGAATTCTACGCCAGGAGAACCAGGGACCTGCCGCTGCTAGAAACCTTGGAATTGCGAACTCTAGCGGAGAATATATTGCCTTTCTCGACGGAGATGATTTGTGGCAACCTGACAAGCTCGCCAAGCATGTAGAACATCTCAACAATGCTCCTGAAGTTGGTGTCAGTTTTTGCCGATCGGAGTTGATCGATGAGTTTGATCGATCGCTGGGAATGTATCAGGTCATCACCAAGCTAGAAGACATCACACCACTCGATTTACTTTGTCGAACACCGATCGGCAATGGCTCTGTACCTGTGATTCGACGTAGCACTTTAGAAGATATCAAATACACCCTTAATCAAGGTGAAACAGAACAAACTTGCTTTTTTAACCCCGATCGAAGCATCCATCCTTCTGAAGATGTGGAGTGTTGGATGAGAATTGCTTTGACAACGTCTTGGAAAATTGCTGGAATTTCAGATGCACTAACGCTCTATCGAGTGAACTCAAGAGGATTTTCTGCCAACCTTGAGAAGAAATTAGCTTCCTGGGAGCGAATGCTTGAAGCGGTAGAGCAGTACGCTCCAGACGCTTGCCAGAAATGGATGCGCCCTGCTATGGCTTATCAGTTGCGTCATTTAGCTCGACGAGCTGTTTCGCTACGTGATGGACAAATGGCGATCTCTTTTTCACACAGAGCGATGTCAGCCTACAGCCCCATTTTGACAGAAGAACCCTATCGAACGTTTCAGACTTTTGCTGCTGCGTATTCAGTTCGCTTCTTCCCGATCGAGCTGTATAAAAAGCTCGAAAAATTCATGATGCAGAAGAACGGTATTGTTCAAAGCTATGTCGCAAAAACTTCTGAGTAACAGAGGAGTCGTGGCGTTCGCTTGCTTCAGCAAAGATGGCTGAGAAGATATCTGAGAAATAGTAACAGCGATCCGAAGTGCCCTCTAGCTCCCAACAAGGTGACAGACCTGGATCTCTTGCCGGGTTCAAAGTCTTCTGGAATTGAGGAATTTAGGGGGCAATGTAGAATCTCTGGCAAGTAGCAGGACATCATTCAACCAGAGATAGGCAGGTCAACAGAATTAAAAGGCTCTTCGGAGAATGGGTTATCACAGCGTCAGTATCATCGTCAGAAATGCTGGAGATGAACGGGTTACCGCTTTGTTTAACCCATCCTTCGTTGTAATGATGTCCATCCACTGGCTACAACACCAACAAAAAGAGGGATCGATCGACCCCTCGCAGCTTGCAATTTTTAAGTTAGAAACTCAATTTTTTAAGTTGAAAACTACAGATTAAGAGCGAATATTAACCTTCTCGTCTTAGAGCCGCTTCGACCTGATTAAATTCAATTTCCAGACGGTCCTTTAGTTTTTGAGGGACAGGGCGATTGGGATAGGAGCTGTAGTGACCTGCAAGCGAGTTCAGAGCAGTTCTCATCGTGGTAAAAGAGCTAAGCTTCAGCAGCGAACCGTCGCGGCGATAGCGAGCTGAGAAATCGTTAATCTTTTCACGCGCTTCTACCTGTGCTTCTATCTTGTCAGGCGAATCATTTGGCAATTCTAGTGCCCCTTTGAGGCTTTCGATCAGTGCCAGGGTATCTTGGCGATAGTTGCCGCTGAGTCCGGTTGGCGACGATGAGCAGCCCATCAAACCAACTACCAGAACCAGCGCGAGAGCAAATACACGAGACAGAAATCTGTTCATAAAACCTCAGTAGTATAGAGCGCAGTATGGATAGTGTCCGATCGAACAATTCAACTGGATTCGACCCGTAATGCTGATTTTATCTTGTCTGGGATCGCTTTAACCTGATCCCTTACAGAGGCAGGTGCAGAGCAAAGCGGTGGGCAAAGACAAGGAGTACCTGAGTTTCAATGAAGCTAATTTACCCTCCGAGGAAAGCCTCTTCGCACCATCGCCAGTCCTTCTCCTAAACTGCTTTTATGCTTCTTCCTGCGTCTGCTTTTTCCGTTCATGCAGCTTTAGCAGCATCTCGGCGTGTTTCTCGCGAGTAATGGGATAGAAATAAGCCAGCACCATGCCGCAGACCAAAGCCGCTGTGGGAAAGGGCCCGATCGCCAATCGAATCGCCTGCACTGCGGTTTCGGGCTGAACAGGCGGCGGTTGTCCGGGAGTGGTTGCCAAAAATCCGGCGCGGTCGAGCGATTGCCCCACGAGAAATAGCCCTACCGCAAGTCCAAGCTTTTGCAGCAGCACCATGAAGCTGTAGAAAATGCCTTCCCGTCGCTGTCCGGTTCGCAGTTCATCGAGTTCGATCACGTCGGGAATCATCGACCAGGGAATTAAATAGGCGATCGACACTCCCGCGCCTGCCATGACTGCCAACGGGTAAACCAGAGAAACCTGATCGGGACGCAAGCCAAACAGTAAACCCTGAGCAATCATCCATAGCACCATGCCCATGAAGTAGGTCGCTTTTTTGCCGTAGCGATCGCTGACTCGTTGCCAAAAGAACAGCAGCACCAGAGCCGTCGCCTGCACGATCAGCGCGATCACCGTGAAATTTGCCGAGGGCATCCTAAGCGCGTCTACCACATAGTAGGGCAGGATTGAAGCCGTGACTTGAACTGCCATCCAGGAAAACAGGTAAATACCAATCACATACAGAAACGGCACATTGGTGAAAGTGACGAGAAAATTGACGAGCCAGCTCTTCTGCCGCCATTGTTCTCCCTGCGTGGAGGTGAGCCATCGCTGAAGCCACTGAGGAAGGGCGTTCACGGCGAGGCTGAGGTTTTGGGCGGTGGGGGTTGCGGCATCTGTAATGCGGGCAACGACTTTCGATCGCGCCGATGTGCCAAACACACACCAGTAAAGCGGAATTGTCGAAATCACAGCGCAAATGCCCCCCAGAATCAAATACTGCTGCTCTGGGTTGGGAAACGCCTGAAAAATCAGCAGTGCCAGAATCAGTGAAAAGATACTGCCGCCGATCGAAAACGCAAACCGATAGCTGTTCAAGCGGGTGCGCTCGTTGTAGTCCTGCGTTAGTTCAGCAGTCAGTGCCGTGTAGGGCAAGTTGACCATTGTATAAAAGCTATTAAACAGGATGCCGATAATGACGTAGTACCAGAACAACGCCTGCTGATTTGCGCCCGGATCTGCACTGAAGCGAGGAACCAACCACAGCAAAAAGAAAGTTATCCCAAACGGAATCGCGCCGTACAGCATCCAGGGATAGCGTCTGCCTTGGGCTGACTGCGTTCGATCGCTCAATAGCCCGACGATCGGATCATTCACCGCATCCCAGATTTTGCCAACCAGCAGAATGCTACCCGCAACGGCGGCGTTCAGTCCGGCAACGTTCGTGAAAAAGACGAGCGAAAAGAATGCCAGAACATTCGCGGTAATCGCCGGGCCCAGATCACCTGCGCCATAGGCAAGTCGAGTGCTGAGATTCATCGGCGGGGTTTGTCCAGTGGGACGGTCTGGCATCGGCGGGGAATTTGCGTCAGGAGAACTCATGGGATATGCACGTCAAACGGTAAAGTCTACTCTGCCACGATCGCAGAGGATTCTATTCAGGACGCAGGAATTCTTTAGCTGAGTTCCAGGAGGAGGCAGGGGGTCGGTTAGAAAAGTTCGAGCTGGGTAGATTGAGGCGGAGTAGATTCGTTCAGGCTGATTTGCTCCCAGGGAAGGGGCGGCACAGAGACTTTCTGCTGTGCTAAAAGCTGCTGAAATAAGCGGGCATTTTGCGGCGAGTGAACTTCGACTGGACAGTGAACGAAGAAATACACTTGCGTTCCCTGGGTGAGCCACTCGCGAACTTGCTCGGTCCAGGTGTTGAGATAAGACAGGTTAAAATCGCGATCGGGATGGCTAATATAGCGAATCAGCGTGAACGGAGCCGTCACCACCGGCTGAAGCGGAACCGGGGGCTTGCGTCGCTCCGAGCGCAATTGCGGATCATCGGGGCAGTCATAAATGGGGCGCGTATCGAGCAGAACTCGTCCGATCCCCAGATCAGTTAACAGCGCGTTGAGATGGCTAGCGTATGGCTCTTTGAACCAGTCGGGATGGCGCACTTCCAGAGCAAGGGGCGTTTGGCTGCGCGGAAAAGCGGTGAGAAATGCGGTCAAATCTTCCAGGCGAGCCGGACTGTAGCTGGGCGGGAGTTGGGCAAACATCGGACCCGATCGCTCCCCCAGAGGCTCCATGCGTTTCAGAAAGGCGATCGTCCCCGGAATGGCAGCCGTCAATAATCCTTGATGGGTCAAATCACGCGGAAGCTTCAGGCAAAACTGAAAATCAGCAGGCGTTTCGGTTGCCCATCGCTGCACAGTCGGCGAGTCGGGGATCGAATAAAAGGTCGTATTGCCTTCCACCGTAGTAAATCGACGGCTGTAGAGCCGCAAAAACTCAGACGATCGACTGCCAGAGGGAAACAGCGAGCCGACCCACTCTTTATATGCCCAGATTGCACAGCCTAAGCGGAAATTCATGTTTTGATTCTACAGGTGGGCTGCTTCTTAAAGGAGGTTTGATAGGGATGAGGGTTTCTACATCGCTCCCTAAATCTCCCAATTGTTAATCTCCCAATTGTTAATCTCCCAATTGTTAATCTCCCATTTGTCACCTGCCGCTCTAAACGAGCTTTGTCACCTGCCGCTCTAAACTAGCGAGGGCGGACTTCGAATCCTTGTAAGGGCTCGGTTCCCTCCAAAATGGGAGCTAGGGGAGCAACCCAAATCGCGTTATTCAGCGGGTAGGCATAACCAGGATTGCAGACAAAACGGTTCCGATCGGTTTCAGTCGGGAGAGTTCCTCTAGGATGGGTAGAATCGACAGATGAACTGCGGACAGCAATGGTACGCTTTGCAAAAGGGCGATCGGCGTAATTGCAGTAAAAACTGCCTGGGGCATGGGTAAGGTCATCCAACGGTGGAAAGCCGGACTTGACGGAAAACCTTACCGTGTCCATCATCAGTAGCAAGATAGAATGGATTGGCAACCATTCTCAACATTTCGCATTAAACAGGCGAGGAGCTTCGCAGTTCATGGGAAAAGTCGTTGGCATTGACTTAGGAACCACCAATTCAGTTGTCGCAGTGATGGAAGGCGGCAAGCCCATTGTCATTGCCAATGCGGAAGGAATGCGGACGACCCCGTCAGTCGTTGCCTTTACAAAAGATGGCGAAAAGCTGGTCGGGCAAATGGCGCGGCGGCAGTCCGTCCTGAACCCTCAGAATACCTTTTACGGCGTGAAGCGGTTTATGGGTCGTCGCTACACCGAAGTCAACCCAGACGCTAAGCGCGTACCCTATACAATTCGCAGAGACGAAACGGGCAGCGTCAGAATTGTGTGTCCGCGTCTGAAGAAAGACTTTGCGCCCGAAGAGATTTCGGCAATGGTGCTGCGAAAACTGGCAGAAGAAGCGACGCGCTATCTGGGTGAATCCGTGACAGGTGCAGTGATTACGGTTCCTGCCTATTTCAACGACGCACAGCGACAGGCGACCCGCGATGCCGGACGCATTGCTGGACTGGAAGTGCTTCGCATTCTCAACGAACCCACGGCGGCAGCTCTGGCGTATGGACTTGATCGTGCCGACAATGAAACGATTCTGGTCTTTGATCTGGGCGGCGGCACATTTGATGTTTCAATTCTAGACGTGGGCGATGGTGTATTCGAGGTGAAAGCCACCTGCGGTGATACCCAGCTCGGTGGTAATGATTTTGATAAGCGCATCGTAGACTGGCTGGCGGATCAGTTTTTAGAGCAGCATGGAATTGATTTAAGGAACGATCGCCAATCCCTTCAGAGACTGATGGAAGCGGCTGAGAAAGCCAAGATTGAGCTATCGGGAACTACTGTCACCGAGATTAATCTGCCGTTTATCGCCGCCACCGAAGACGGACCCCTGCATCTCGAAACCCGATTGACCCGATCGCAGTTTGAAGGCTTTTGCAGCGACTTGGTGAACCGTCTACGTCAGCCCGTTAAGCAAGCCCTGACAGACGCTCAGCTATCGCCCGCTCGGATCGATCAGGTGGTGCTGGTGGGGGGCGGTAGCCGCATGCCTATGGTAAAGCAGTTGGTGCGATCGCTGATTGATCTGGAACCCAACGAAAACGTCAACCCCGATGAAGTCGTCGCTGTTGGAGCCGCAATTCAGGCAGGTATTCTCACCCAGGAAGTGCGCGATATCCTGCTGCTTGATGTTACGCCACTGTCGATCGGTCTAGAGACGATCGGGGGAGTCACCAAAAAGCTAATTCCCCGCAACACTACAATTCCGGTACGGCGATCGGATGTGTTCTCCACATCGGAAAATAACCAGACGATGGTGGAAGTCCATGTGGTGCAGGGCGAACGCGAAATGGCAAACGATAACAAGTCGCTCGGTCGCTTTAAGCTGATGGGCATTCCGCCTGCGCCACGCGGCATTCCGCAGATTCTGGTGTCATTAGACATTGATGCAAACGGGATTCTGCAAGTCACTGCGCTGGACAAAACCACCGGACGCGAACAGGGCTTAACGATTCAGGGAGCTTCAAACTTGAACGAAGCCGAAGTGCAGCGCATGATCCAGGAGGCAGAGAAGTTTGCTGACCAGGATCGGCAGCTGCGCGATCGCATCGAGAAACGTACCAAAGCAGAGGCTCTCACCTTTGAAGCAGAGCGGCAGTTGCGGGAAGTGGCACTCGATTTTGGCATGCAGTTTGCCAGCTCTTACCGTCGCCGGATCGAAAATCTGGTGCAGGAATTGCGCGGCTATCTGAAGCAAAACGACGATCGCGGCATCGACATCACTCAAGCAGACCTGCGCGACGCAATCTACGAATTGCAGCAGGAAGTCTATTCCCTTACCCGCGACGACGAAGACGAGAAAGATTTCTTCGGCTCAATTCGCCGCACTCTGTCCAGCATTGGCGATGACCTGTTTGGCGACGATGACGACTATTACTACGACGATCGCCGGGATTATGGACGCGACCTCTACGGGCGCGATTCCCGTCAGGACTACGGACGCGACTATCGCCAGGACTATCGCCAGGATAACGGCAGTCGTAATAACGGTCGCGATGCCTTTGGTAGTGGCGGCAGTGACTATTACAGTGGTCGAGAGGATTATAGAAAAGACACTGGCAAAGATAGCCGCAACAATCTCGGCAGAGAAAGCTTTGGTCGAAGTGACTATCGACAGGATGATTACCGGCAGGATGATTATCGCCGCAACGATTCAAGCAGGGAGAACTTAGGCAAGCCTGGCAGGGATGACTACGATCGAGCCGATCTCGGCAGGGGCAATCAGGGCTACCGGGATGAAAATCCCCGTGATTTAGACCCATTTTCCTCCCGCAATAGTCGGCGCGCCCCCGATGCAGACAACTGGGAGCAGCCGCGTGACCCAAGTCGGCGGGAACCGCGTGACCCCTATGGGGATGAGCCTCGATCGCCCCGTAATGCCGGACGCGGAGAGGTGGATCGACAGCGTGAGCCTTATGCTGAGAACGATCGCTATCTAGAAGATCGGTATGACGCAGATCGATCGCGTCCCCGTGACCCTTATGCTGAGGACGATTACCCCCAGGGGGAAAGTGCTTCGCAACGCTATCGCCGAGATGCCCGCCGCTCCTATCCGCCCAGCGATCCCTACACCAATGCGGCGGATGACGATTGGGACGATGACGACGAGTGGTAGAGGACACCGCAATGCAAAACTTCCGAAACTATTACGCGATTTTGGGAGTTTCCGCCGATGCCACGGTCGAAGAGATTAAAAAGACTTTCCGCCAATTGGCGCGGCAGTATCACCCGGACATGAACCCCGGCGATAAGGTCGCAGAGGAAAAGTTCAAAGATCTCAACGAAGCCTACGAGGTTTTGTCGGATACAACCAAACGCGCACAGTACGACAAATACAAGCGATTTTGGGACAAGGATGGCGGCAGCAAACAGCGCGGCTGGGGTAACTTTAATCGTGCTCCTGAAGACATGGACTTCGGGCAGTTTCGCGACTTCAACTCGTTCGTCGATCAGTTGCTAAACCGCCGAGACCAGCCTGCTGACCCCCCGCCTGCCCGCGACCGCGATCCCTTCCGCCCTGGCACAACCAAAACAACCTACACCGTTCCTCGCTCTGGACCCAAACCCCGTAATGCGGAGGCAACCCTCACGGTTCCCCTTGATCGCGCCTACACCGGGGGACGGGAGCGGATTCGCCTGGAAGACGGTCGATCGCTGGAAGTGAATATGCCTGCCGGAATGTTTACCGGACAAAAGGTGCGCCTGAAAGGACAGGGCATCAACGGCGGCGATTTGTATCTGACGATCGAAGTGTCACCCCATCCGTTCTTTCAGCTCGACGGAGCCGATATCTATTGTCAGTTGCCCATTACCCCTGCTGAAGCAGTGCTGGGCGGACCGATCGAAGTTCCCACGCTGGATGGCTTAGCCCGCATGATGATTCCACCGGGTGTGCGATCGGGTCAACGGTTGCGGCTGGGCGGCAAAGGATATTTGATTGACGGCGATCGAGGCGATCAAATTGTGGAAGTTCAGATTGTCACACCCAAGGATCTGACCGAGCAGGAGCGAGAGCTATACGAAAAACTGCGGCAGATCGAGACATTCAATCCGCGTGCAAACTTGCCGATTTAGTCAGGGAATAGCACAACCAGCTGTCATCTCGAATCACCACGATAAAATAGCGATCGCTCAGTCTTTTCTAGCTGCAAGGAAAATTCGATCGCTTCACCGCGCTTCGGCAATCTGACTCTCACGGCTGCACAAATTTTACAGGGGCGTTCGTGAGCCAAACTCAGAAAACTTGATTAATGGCTCGACATCAAGGACACTCCTTAAAGCACAGGTTTTAACATAACAGTACAAAGTTTTAACTTTGACAGCATGGCTAATTCGTTGAGTCGTCTCAAATCGCTTCGTCAGCCGATCGATCGCACCGCAATTGTGCTGATTTTGGCGTTAACGCTGGCAATTGGCGGACTAATCATTAAAGGCGATCGGGCAATGGCACGAGTGCGCGACTTTAGCTGGGCGGGGCGGCAGGTCGGCGCAGAAGATACAGCATTTATTCTCACTTTTAGCCGTCCGATGGATCACAGCAGCGTGGAAAGTAACCTGAAGATCGATCCACCGTTGCGCGGCAAGGTGAGCTGGGCAGGCAGACGCATGGCGTACACACTAGAAACTCCGGCTCCCTACGGAGAAACTTATCAGGTGACGCTGAACGGCATTCGCGATCGGTTTACCCCTGCCCATGATCCCCATGCCGGAAACTCGCAGTTTAGCGGCACGTTTCGCACCCGCGAGCGAGCGTTTGTTTATCTGGGTGTAGCGGGGGAAGAGAAAGGGCGACTGGTGCTGCAAAATTTGACCCGCCAGGAAAAGCGCATCCTCACGCCGCCAAACCTTGCCGTAATGGAGTTTGAACCGTATCCGCAGGGCGATCGCATCTTATTTTCGGCGACGGACTCGGCTCAGAATATGCAGAACGTGCTGGATCAGCAGCTTTACACGGTCAGCACTGGAATTCAAATTGCATCTCCTGCCAGCACCCCCACCGAACTGAAGCAGGGTGTTGCGCCTGTCGCGGTTCCGGTGAAGCCTGCGGGCACGATCGATCTCATCCTGGACAACAAAGACTATCAAAATCTCAAGTTTGACCTGTCTCCCGATGGAGAGTCGATCGTCGTTCAGCGCGCCAATCGCAAAAACCAGGCTGAGTTCGGCTTGTGGATGCTGAAAACCGGGGCAGCCCCGCAGCAAATTAAAACCGAGCCGGGCGGTGATTTTTTGATCGCGCCCGATAGCCGATCGCTTGCCATGTCGCAGGGTCAGGGAATGGCAATTTTGCCGCTCGCAACGGATGCTCAGCGACTCGACTTTCTGCCCCGGTTTGGCATGATTTTGAGCTTTTCTCAGGATGGCTCGGCAGCAGCGATGGTGAACTTTAACAGCACGCC
>NZ_JACJOR010000524.1:0-6947 GCF_014695615.1 Leptolyngbya sp. FACHB-711 | reverse complement strand
CCGATTGCTTATGGGCTAAAGAAGCGCGTTGGTTAAAAAAGAGGTGAGCGTGAGAGTTCTATTGGTCGAGAGTGACGAGAAGACAGGCGCAACGATAACGCTGGCATTAACTAACCGTCAGTTTTCGGTTGATTTGACTGCGGATAGTCGGACGGGAATGCAAATGGTGCAAACCTACGACTATGACCTGCTCGTGCTCGATGCCGAGTTGCCAGATATGGACGGCATTAGTCTGTGTCGAAATCTTCGATCGCAGAACTACCAGATGCCAATTTTGCTGCTGACATTGCGAGATGGGAGCCGCCGACGGGTGATGGGCCTCAACGCGGGCGCAGATGACTGTCTGGATAAGCCCTTTGATCTAACCGAGTTTATCGCCCGGGTACAGGCATTGCTGCGGCGACGGCAGGTCAACTTTACCCCCACTTTGCACTGGGGCGCACTGCAACTCTTGCCCGCTCTGCGTCAGGTGACGTGGGAAGGCATGCCGCTCAACCTTACTGCGAAAGAATTTAGCCTGCTTCAGCTTTTTCTGGAGAATCCGCTGCGAATCTTTAGCAAAGACGTGATTCTCGATCGCCTCTGGAATGCTTCAGAAGCTCCAGGTGAAGGAACCGTCGCCTCCCATGTCAAAGGACTGCGGCAAAAGCTCAAGGCAGCCGGAGTCACCGCCGAACCGATCGAAACTATTTATGGATTGGGCTATCGGCTAAATCCGCCCCCTGAAACTGCCCCGATTTCCAACAGTGCTGAGCAAGAGCAGCTTCCTGCTCCTGAATCCATGGAAGGCGATCGCGTGCGGGCGCATCAAGACATCATGGCAGAGCTGGCGCAAGTGCAGGCAGAGCTAAAAGCCAGCCTTCAGGAAGAAGTGGCAGTATTTGAGCAGGTGATCAGCAGCCTGTTTGCCGGAACGCTGGAATTCACTCTGCGCCAGCAAGCTGAACGACAGGCTCACCAGCTTGCCGGAACCCTGGGATCGCTAGGTCTGCTCGAAGGCTCTCAGTCTGCCCGTCAGATCGAGCAGTTGCTTCAAGACGGCGTTTCCCTGGGTTCCACCGAGGCACAGCAGCTTTCTCAGTTGGTGCAGGCGCTCCAGCAAGCCCTGGATGCAACGCCTGCGGTCGCCGTGCCTGTGCCCGTGCCCAAAGTCGCTTCAGGACGGCTACTGGTGATCGATGACGACGTGGTGCTTACCAAGCTATTAAAGCAAGCCGCAAGCACCGCCGGATTTCAGGTGGAAGTGGCAACGACGTTAGCTGAAGGTCGAACTGCGATCGCCCAAATGTCGCCCGATGTGATTTTGCTGGATCTGATCTTCCCCGAAACGACTGAGAATGGCTTCGCGCTGCTGGCTGAGCTGGCTGAGCAAAATTCGGCAGTTCCCGTTGTGGCGTTGACCATGAAAAACAGTCTTGCCGATCGCGTGACCGTGGCGCGGCTGGGTGGTCAGGCGTTTTTGCACAAGCCCATTTCAATCACAGAAGTACTGCGCGTCGTCACCAAAATCATTAATCCGGCTCCCCTGCCCGATGCCCAAGTGCTGGTTGTAGATGATGACTCGACCGTGCTGGAAACGCTGATCGATCTGCTACCACCTTGGGGAATGCAGGTGACAACGCTGGCAGACCCGCAGCAGTTTTGGGAAGTGTTTACGGCAACTGCGCCCGATCTACTGATTTTAAGCGGCTATATGCCAACCTTTAGCGGCATCGAACTCTGTCAGGTGGTGCGGCAAGACCCGCAGTGGGCAGACCTGCCGATTCTGATTTTGACCGCTTACGACGATCCTGACGTGATTCACCAGATCTTTGCAGCAGGGGCAGATGACTTTATCGGAAAGCCGATCGTTCCTCCTGAGCTGATCGCCCGCATTACCCGATGGCTAGAGCGAACTCGCCTGCGAAAACGCAATCGTCCTTGAGTTTAGTTATTAGTCATTGGTCATTGGTCATTGGTTTATTGGTCATTTCTTCCTGCTGCCTACCCCTACTTCGTCCTATGCACGAATCCCGACCCCCGGTTCTGCTTGTCATTGAAGATAGCGATGAGGATTTCGCGATTCTGGAACGGATCGTGGAGCAAGCGTTGAATTTATGTCAGCTCGATCGCTGCGCCACTGGAGATGAAGCAATGGAATACCTGCTGCAACATCAAAGCATTGTGCAAGATCAGGGCAACCATGCGCTTCCTTCGCTGATTTTGCTGGATCTGAGTTTGCCGGGAACCGACGGAACAGAGATTCTCACTCGTGTTAAACAAATCGACTCTCTGAGCGCGATCCCGATCGTTGCGTTATCGGGTGATCTCAACCCCAAGGAAGTCAATTTGCTCTATCAAAAAGGTGTGAGTGGATGTATTGTGAAGCAGGTTGATGGGGCAAAATTCAAAAGAAATATGCAGCTTATGATCGAATACTGGTTTAGTGCGAACAAGCTACCTACTTAGCGATCGCTTGAGGAAATGGTTTCGGAGAATAGTTTAGGAAGATGGCTTAAGGGAGATGGTTAAGGAAATTGTCTGAGGAGCATCAGAGATTTTACATCACCCCTTGAATTCCCCAAATCTGGAGGACTTTGAATTCTAAAAGAGAATTAGTTCTCTGTAAAAGTTGGGCAACTGAGCACTCAGAAAACGATCGCGGTTTAAACAACACCGTAGATTAAAGAATTTTAAATAGAATTTTTAGATAAAGCATGATGATGGGAGATATCCGATCGGTTCTGATTGTCGATGACTGTCTGGAAGACCGGGAACGGTATCGCTGCTGTCTGGCTGAAGATGACCAGCATCGTTATGAAGTGTGGCAGGCAACGTCCGGCACTGAAGGCTTAGCTTGCTGTTCACGCCAACTGCCCGATGCAATCCTGCTGGATAATGTGCTGCCAGATATGACGGGGCTGGAATTTTTGCGTCAGTTTAAGAACCAGTTCAAGAATCAGTTCAAGAGCAAGTCTTCAAGCTTATATTCAGGCCAGCATCCAAGCTCACGTTTAAATTCAGATTCGGATTCATACTCAAATTCATACCCAGATTCAAATCCAAGCCAGAGCTTACCGATTATTTTGCTGGTAGAAAGCGAGACAACTTCGACCGGAGAACTGCTTCGCACAGCGATCGCAGCTTTGAAGCATGGCGCAGCAGATTGTTTGATTAAATGCGAAATCGCGGCTGAGCAATTGCGATCGATCGTGCAGCAGACGACTGCCCAGTTTGCAGAGTGCAGGCAAATTGAACGCGAACACCAGGAAACTCTGTCCCAGCTTCAGCAGGCAAACCAGGCACGTGAACGCCAGGTTGCAGCACAAACTGCTGAGCTAATGCAGACCAAGCAGCAACTTCATCAGGAGTCTGCCGATCGCAAGCGGGCTGAGACATTGCTAAGCCGGAGTGAAGCCGAATTTCGAGTGCTGAGTGAAGCCGCACCGATCGGCATTTTTCGGATTGACATCATGGGAAACTGCACTTATGTGAATCCGCGAGGTCAGGCAATTTGCGGCTATACGCTTGAAGAAGCAATGGGGCTGGGTTGGCAGCGATCGATTCATCCCGACGATCGCAAGCAGCAGTGGTCGAAGTGGCGGATGGCGATGCTCTCTCGTCAGGAATACGCAGACGACATTCGCTATGTGCATAAAGACAGTACAGTCCGGTTTGCGCGAGTAAAAACGGCTCCAATCGTTTCTTCTGGCGAAATTATTGGGCACGTTGGCACGATCGAAGATATTACCGAAGCGCAGGAAATTGAGCAAATCAAGCGAGAATTTTTGTCGATCGTCAGCCATGAGCTAAAAACGCCGCTGGCATCGATTCGAGGTGCGCTGGCTCTGCTTTCAACCGGACTATTTGACGACGAACCAGAAACGGCTCAGGAAGTGCTGGAAATTGCTATCAGCGACACCGAGCGACTGGTGCGACTGGTCAACGACTTACTCGATCTGGAACGGCTGGAATCACGCCAGATTATTTTGGCCCGCCAATGGTGCGATGCTGCCACCCTGATGCAGCGATCGATCGATAGCCTTCTGCCGCTTGCTGAAGAAGAGCAAATTTTTCTCACATTTACGCCGCTACCACAGCAAATTTATGTAGACCTCGATCGCCTGATCCAAATTCTGGTGAATCTGTTGGGCAATGCAATCAAGTTTTCGTCGCCACATCAAAGAGTGCATCTGAGTGCCGCTCTAGTGACGATCGCTGGAAATCCAATGATTCGCTTTCAGGTAAAAGATCAGGGGCGCGGTATTCCGGCCGATAAACTGACGCTGATTTTTGAGCGGTTTCAGCAGGTTCGCTCTACCGACGCGCAACAGCAAGATGGCACAGGGCTGGGGCTGGCGATTTGCCGTAGTCTGGTGCAGCTCCACGGCGGACAAATCTGGGCAGAAAGCACCCTTGGTCAGGGCAGCACGTTCTATTTCACGCTGCCGCTACTGCCGCAAAATCAATCGCCACTCAATTCATCACGATCCAAATGAGTGCAACAAGCAAGGACTCCAGGTAAGTGCCACAGGATTCGTTGCGCTGAAGTTGCGATAAGAGCAAATGAACATTGAATTGATACAGCCCTAGACAAAAATCTAATCCCTCAGAGGGGCGATGTGCTTGTGATCGATCGCTGCTAGTTTAGGTGAGATCTACCCATTGAAATCCCCGTTGTTCGACAGAGCTTGCTCTAATGACAGCAAAGCGAATTCTTCTAATCGATGACGAAAAACGCCTTGCGAGAATTGTTGATGTCTGTTTGAGAAGGCTTGGCGGCTGGAGTGTTTCGATCGCAGGATCGGGAAGCAAAGGACTTTTGCAGGCAGAAGCAGAGCAGCCCGATGCAATTTTGCTGGATGTCATGATGCCCGACATTGATGGACTGCGGTTACTTCAGCAGCTCAAAGCAAACGCTGCAACGCGATCGATTCCGGTAATTTTGCTTACGGCAAAGCTCGATGTGGTCACACCCGCCCAAATTCTGGAGTTTGAGATTGCTGGAGTGATTTATAAGCCGTTTGATCCGTTTAAGCTGGCGGATGAGGTCGCTGAGATGCTGGACTGGCAGATTTAGGGCGGTAAGAATTCTCTTCACCTGGGAATAGATTAGGGATAGGCTAAGCAGACTAACCCGAAGATAGCTAAAGGTTAAGCATCAGTAAACCTTCTAGCAGGCGCGCCAGTTTTCGGGGACGCAATCGCACGCTACTAACTTCGCCAATTTATAAAGACGATCGCCAGAAAGCTTTGGGTGTTTTAGAAGTTCCTCAGTCATCCCAATCGAGCATACTTACGTCGGTAAGGTGAAGAAAAACGTGCTGCCTTTGCCCACCTCAGATTCGACCCAAATCTGCCCGCCGTGCCGCTCAACAATTTTTCGGGCAATTGTTAAACCCGCCCCTGTGCCGCCGCCGTATTTTTTGGGGCTGTGCAGCCGCTTAAAAATGCGAAAGATATTCTCCCGGTGATGGTCTGGAATGCCAATGCCATTGTCACGCACATAAAAAACAAGTTTGGATAGCTTTTCCGATCGCCCCTGACCAATGCCCCCGAAGGGAGAATTGCTTTGCATTGCCGGACAGGATGACGTGATTTCGTCTGTCCAGCCAATCTCAACCAGTTTATCCAGGGTATCGTTGTACTTAATTGCGTTGCTGATCAGATTGCTAAATACTTCGCTCACCTGCACCGGGTCACACTCGATCGTCGGCAGCGGTTTGGGAATTTGAATTCTGACGTTCGATCGCGACAGGCGCAGCACCTCGATCACCGCTTTCACCAGCTCATTCAGGTCAATCTTTTGCAGCTCCAGTTCAACCCGTCCGAGGCGAGAAAAGTGCAGCAGCGTATCGATCAGATCTTCCATGCGCTGGGTTAGTCGCACCAGGGTTTTCAGTTTGGCAACGCCCTCTTCGTCCAACACTTTGGCATAGTCTTCTAGCAAAAAATTTGAGTAGTTGTGAATGCCCCGCAGCGGTTCTTTTAAGTCGTGAGACGCGATGTAGGCAAAGGCATCTAGCTCGTGATTGCTGCGCTGTAGCTCCAAATTAATTCGCGCTAATTCATCGACTCGCCGTAGCACAATGCCAACGATCGCACTTCGCAGTTCCATCACGGTCTCCACTTCGCAGGGCTTCCAGGGTAGCGACTTACCCCTCACCGTTTCTTGCCACAGCGCGAAGGATTTGCGAGGCGAGAGCCGCACGGAGCCGTCCTGCTCGACCTGCACAGGCTTATTGGGATCGCCGCCCCAGTTCACAGTTTGCACGACCTCTGGGCGAAACCACAGAATATAGTTCCGGTTCGTTTTTGAGATGGCTAAGCCGATGAGCCCGCTTGCCATTTGCTGATATCGAGCTGCGTCAGCATAAACCTGCGCCAGGGCATCGGTATAAAACAAATTGTCTTCGACCTGGGTTTCGAGCCATTCCACCAGCGCGGACAAGTCGGCGAGGTCAGGGGTTTGCCCAATCTGCATCCAGCGATCGTCCCAGAGGATTGCCGCGCCTTGGGCACCGACCAGATCCAGCAAATCTGCTGAAGCGTAATCCAGCCCGCTCACCCACTCGCTATGCTGCGAAATTTGCCCAACAAACCGTGCCAGCGTCGATCGCAGCTTCACCTTGTATTCCAGATCTTCATTTTCCTCCTTCACTCCCAGTTCCCAGGAAACCACCTGTCCTAACAATTCGCAGATCGTTCGGACTTCGTAGCTCAGAAACTTGGGCGTATGGTGATGACAGGCAATTAAGCCCCACAGCGTTTTTTGATTCAGCTTGTGGTTCAGCAGCGATACCGACATCGACGCACTCACACCCATACTGTGCAAATATTCCAGATGCACAGGCGAGACGCTCCGCAGCCCAACTAAACTCAGATCTGTGGGGCAATCGGTGACAGGATTCAGCGTCGGAACCAGAGCCGCAGGCTGATAGGCGACATCGGGAATGAGCCGCAGCCCA
>NZ_JACJOR010000523.1:0-14769 GCF_014695615.1 Leptolyngbya sp. FACHB-711 | reverse complement strand
GTCAGCCCGTCATAAAAGCCCTTTTCAGATAAATCGACAAAATTCTTGACGGTATTGGGAGCATCCTGGTCAAACAGTTCCAGATTGATAGTTCCCTTGTCCGTTTCCATGATGGCGCGAGTCATGATTATTCCTCGGTAATGGGGCGAAGGCTACATCGCGACACTTGCGGTACGCTCCTGATTTCCTTCGTCCACGATAGTCATTCACGATAAAGCCGTGAGGTTCCTAGTTTACGCCAATCTTTAGCACGTCGAGCAGAGAAGAAATGTAAAGAAAAGGACGTTCTCTGCTAGAAAACGCCCTCAGGTCAGTTGTGATATTCGAGTGTGAAATTTCAGTACCAATCGACTTGCAATGTTCAATCGGACAAAAACCCGTAGAACGGAAAAAAGCTAAATTATTCGTTTCTCAGCGAACCGAGGGGCTTTCCCTGGATGTGGCTATGATTTTGGATCGCTTCAGCATCCATCCCAATTTCTTCGGCAGAGCGGCTCAGCATCGATTGCTGTCGATTCTTCACTTGATGATGATGGCGCATCATTAGGGCACGAGCTTGATCACGAGTAGACATTGCAGGGCACTCCGTTTCTACTAGGTTTACGCTTAGGTTCTTTAGGAATTATTTTTTCAGGATTCATTTCCTGGAGACAGAGCAGTGATGCCCTGCCTCTTAACTTAATATAGCAGACATTCTGTATTTAAAGTTACAGAATTGCATTCAGATACAAAACTTAATAATTCCCAAATCCTCTGACTTGTTACTAGGATCGCCTCCACAAACCCAAAGCCCCCCAAAGCCTCAAAGTACTACCACTGCATCTCCTTGCCCATCCACTCCTCACTTGTCCTCAGCCCCATTCCGCGATACGCTCAGGCAACAATAAGACACACTTAAAAACCGCTTTAACCATATGGTCATGGCAAAGAACGCTCAGGAAAATCAGATCGAAGTCGGCAAGCTGAAATGGTTTTATCGATCGTCTGACCCTCTCAATCCCAGAGACAAACCGCCTGTCGTTTTACTGCATGGCATTCCCGCTCAAAGCTATAGCTGGCGCAATGTTATGCCTGCCCTGGCAGAACAAGGGTTTCGCTCGATTGCCCCCGATTGGATTGGCTCTGGTTTTTCCGCTCAGCCCGATCGCCGCGACTTTGCCTACACGCCGGATGCCTATGTCACTGCCCTGGGAGATTTTTTGGATGCACTAGCGATCGACCGCTGTTCGCTGGTGGTGCAAGGTTTTGTGGGGTCGGTGGGGTTACAGTACGCGCTGCGTCATCCCAATCGGATCGAACGGCTAGCAATTTTGAATACGCCAATCGGTACGGCGGCAAAACTTCCCTGGAAAATACGCCAGCTTGGAATTCCCCTGGTGGGCGAAATGATGACCCAAGACCCGCTTCTGGTCGATCGCACTTTGGAGGGCGGTGGCGGTTATCGGGTTGAGGATAAAGATCTGGATGTGTATCGTCGTCCGTTTCTAAAAAGTTCAGCGGCGGGTCGATCGCTATTTGTCACGGTGCAAAATCTACACTTGGCGGAGGCCATGGCAGAAATCGAAAAGGGCTTTGCAGACTGGAAACAGCCCACCCTAATCGCCTGGGGAATGCGCGACCCGTGGTTACCGTTTAGTTTGGCTGAAACGCTGAGGCAGCAAGTAGCGGATGCTGAGCTTGTCAAGCTGGAAGAAGTCGGGCATTACCCGCAGGAGGACTGGCACGAGAGAGTAAACGAGGTGCTGCTGCCGTTTTTGCGCCGCCAAATTCTGTAGGTTGCTTCGATCGCTCCGGTCCGATCGTTCCCTGAAGCGTTGAGCCGCCGTGAAACCTATGCCTGAGTCCCAAAATTGCCCGTGATGATTCCGAAGCTGTTCGATATAATCGCCTTGAGGAAAGCTAGACGATCCTGGCGGTAAACGCCTTGATTTCTTTGGATTCTCCCTCATTGGTTCTTGCTTCGTATCTTTCGCTGCTGTCCTTTACTTTGCACGTGTGGCTTGTGATCGCAATTTATCCCGGCAGTTTTGATCCGATTACACGCGGTCATCTGAATATCATCGAGCGGGGCTGTCGGCTCTTTGAACAGGTGATTGTGGTCGTGTTTCGCAACCCGAATAAAGCCCCTTTATTTCCGGTAGAGCAGCGCACTGACCAAATTCGGCGATCGACCCAGCACTTACCCAACCTGGAGATTGATCACTTCGAGGGTTTAGCCGTCACCTATGCCAGAATGCGCCAGGCACAAGTCCTCCTGCGAGGGCTGCGGGCCGTGTCCGACTTTGAGATGGAACTGCAAATGGCACACACCAACAAAACCCTCTCCGCCGAGATTGAAACCGTTTTCCTCACCACTGACCCGGAATATAGCTTTCTCAGCAGCAGTGTTGTCAAAGAAATCGCCCGCTTCGGCGGACCCATAGACCATCTTGTTCCCCCTCCTGTCGCCCTGGATCTGTACCAATGCTTCGCCAAAACTCCGATCGCCCCAGCCCCGACCGCAGAGCCTCGAACGGTAGCCACTCTGGGAACCAGCAGCCCAGCCACCGGGAAGGGGTACGACTCAATGGAGTAGACATTCAGCGCGAGCTAAACAGGCTAGAAGAAATCATTCTCGACAGTCCCCGAATTCCGCTCAGCCGGCGGACGCTGGTGGACGAAGAGCAGTTGCTCGATCAGCTTGATCTGGTGCGGCTCAGTTTGCCCGGAGCTTTTCAGGAAGCCACCGAGCTATTGCTGCACAAAGAGGAAGTGCTGCTGGATGCAGAGCAGTATGCCGAGGAAATTATTGAAGCCGCTCAGCAGCGAGCCGCCCAGATTCTGGATGAAATGGGCATTATCCGGCAGGCAGAGCTTGAGGCACAGCGAATCCGACAGCAGGTGCAGCAGGAATGTGACTCCATGCAGCAGCAGACGATCGCCGATATAGAACAGATCCGACGACGTGCCCAGCAAGAGCTAGAAGACCTTCAGCGCATGGCTCTGGCAGAGTGCGAAGAAATTCAGCGTGGGGCAGACGACTATGCCGACCGCGTCTTGCGCGATATGGAACAGCAGCTCAACGAAATGATGCGGGTGGTGCGGAACGGACGGCAGCAGATTTCGGGCGGAACCTCAAATCCAGCGAGTGACAGCTATTCTGCCAACCGCTTTCCCCCAGCTTCACGTTACTAGGTCACTCTTTCTGCTTTAATCCATCAAAACTTCATTCGCGATTGCGGGTTTTCCTCAATTCTGCTGGATTAATGCAGAGGCTAGACTGTAAATACAGAGTTCCCTGAGATTGTCAAGCTTAGAACCCAAATATGACATCAGAAGAGTTTGTTACTCAAGCAAGGGCAGTGCTAGAACAGGCACTGACAAACCTGCAAACCACAACGCTGCTGAATTCACAGCTTGAGCAGCAAATTTTAGAAACTGGGCGTTCCCTGCAAACCCTGAGCTATCTGCTAGATGCCTTGTCCTCATCCGAGCGTTCTGCTGAGAGCGGGCAAGATAATCCACCCAACCACGGTCAGCCTAATTAGTTCAAATTCGTTCAAAACCGATTTTCCTCATCAAATGCAGGTCGGTGAGAAAGTGTTGCTCCTGGGTTTGTGCCTACTAAGAATGCGGCATCGTACAGACGAAGGTTCTGAAAGCTGCAAGATGTGGGCTGCTTTAAGACCGATTCGATCGCCAGACATAGCTCTCTTAAACAGGTCGGCTTCACAAAATAGCGGTCGGCTCCGAGACTCATTGCCCGCTCTCTATCTTCTGGACGCGCACAGGCTGTAACCACAAAAACTGGAATCTGAAGCGATCGATTTGCCATTTCTTGCAGCACCGCGAACCCATCGATATCGGGCAGCTTCAGGTCAAGCAAAATGAGGTCAGGGTGATACACAGAGAGGGTTGCTAGTGCCTGTCTCCCTTCTGTAACGGCTGCAACTCCCACTCCAAAGCAAGTTTGCAGATAGTCCTGCATCAATTCGCGATTGTAAAGATTATCCTCAACTAACAAAATACGATCGCGCTTTTCCTGACTAGCTTGGGGTACAGTCATTGAGGGAAGCAAGAGGAGAGCAAGAGGGGCAGCATTTTTTAGCAATTTAGACTTGCAACAAACAAGGGGTGACTTTGCGATTCATGAATTACGAGTGGATCAGCCCTGAAAGATAAGAATAGTTTTAATTAGTTCGTTTTTTAATTTAATTTTAGTTATTGTACAGTCGATTCGCATCTTTGCAGAGACTACTATTTTTCACTTGCATTGTAGCCTTTAAAGTAAATTGGCTCAGTGATCGCAAGCAGATAGCTACAGCGATAGGGAACATCATCTGTGGTAGGGTGATGAGACGATTAAATTCGTTGGTTCTGGCGGAGAGCAGCCGTCAGAGGTAGATAGACCCTGCAATGGATAAGGAGTCTAGAAAACCGGGGAAAGTTTGGTGTAAGTCCAACGCTGTCCCGCAACTGTAATGAGCAGGCTCGATCGTTCGGCGAAAAAGCTCGATCGTTCGCAGTTCCATCTCTAAGTCAGGATGCCCACCAACGCTCAAAAGTTCACTCAATCTGCGAGGTACAGATGACAACTGCAATGCAAAGCTCCCGGCAGCGCACGATTCAATTTGCGCTTTCGATTCCCGTCCAGTCTGCTCTGTTTTTGTCACTCACTTCAATCACGCTCTGGACGATCTACTTCAGCCCCCATTTGCCCGCACACAATACCCTGCACGAAACCCGCCACTCGATGCTGGGGGTAGGCTGTCATTAGGCAATTCGTAGGATGTTTGAAACGTCAGGATGAGTTTCCAAACCGCTTCCTAGCCTCCTTATTCCAGGGGGAACCTCGCCCACTTCAGGGTTCAACGCCCTAGAGTTGGGGACAGAAAGGGGAATCGTGGGGGCAAGGTGGAGGATTGGATACTGCTTAAACATCTTTAGTGAAGCAGGGGTAGCTTCCTGCAAAATCTAAGGCAACAAAAGAGGCAGCACATGACAACTTCATCGCGCCGTTGGCTCCTGGGCTGGCTTTGCCTGGTGAGCGTTTTGGTGCTAAGTCTTTCAGCTCAGGCACATCCGGAACAGGTTCATCAAGGCATAGCGATCGATGCTCCGGCGGAAGCAGTGCAGTCTAAAACTCCTGTTCTTGCTGGCAAAGTTCAAATTCAGCTTGTCGCGCAGCCGCCCCTGAGCGAAATTGTTCCGGCACACCAGCCCGTCCGGCTCAGGCTTGAGGCAGCGAACCGCCAACACCAACCCGTGCAGAATGCTCAGTGGCAGATCACGCTCAATACGCCTGCAAAAACTCCCTGGCTTTCTAGCGATTTTCCAATGGTTGAAGGAACCACATTGCTTAATGCAAATCTGACTTCCGCAACAAGTCTGCTGGAGCTAGAAACCATCCTGCCGATTCGGGGAAGCTATACGCTGCAAGCCACGATCGCGGCTCCCGGAATCAACGCGCCCGTTGCCCAAACCTTTGTGCTGAATGTGCCAGAAAACCCGGTGAAATATCGCAATGCAGCAACGCTGGCGGTGATTTTGCTGCTGGTGGGGTTGCTTGGCGGTTGGCTCATCGCAAAACAGCCTCGCGGAGGCTCTGAGGAACTGTCTCAATCAGTACGACTGCTGTTGTCGGGGGCGGCAATGGCAGCCATTGTAGCTTTGCTGGTTGTGAACATCAGCGCGGAAAATGCTGAACATTCCCAGCTAGAACCGTTATCTTTAAGCCGGACGACGGCTGAGGTCGGGTCGCTCAAGCTGGAATACCTGGGCGATACGATCGCCACTGTGGGCAAACTGGCAGATCTATCGGCTCGATTGATTGATACCCGCACAAATCAGCCTGTTCAGGATACGACTTTTCGGCTGCAAGCAAAGGATCTAGAGCATGGCATGACGGTGCTGTCGGTCGCGGGCAAGCCCGATGCAAATGGCGTGTTCACTTGGCAGCAGCAGTTTTTTGACGGTGCGCCTCACCAGATTCAAATTGAGGCAGTTTCTCCAGCGAATTCTGCTCCGCTGACGCTGGCTCAGGCGATCGACATCGAAAGCATTGCGCCTCCGTTATCAGTGCGGCTGATGACGCTGGGCTATATGACCGCGATTGTGGGAATTGGGATGGTGATCGGGTTTGGAGCAGGGAGAATGCGATCGGGTTCACGTTATCGTAAAAGTTCTGTCAAGCCAGACACAGGCAGGATTTAAGAGGATGTTTAATTGGGTGTCTAGGCTTTTACACTGCCCCCTAAATTCCCCTCTTGTGGGAACTTTGAAACCTTTCTTAGCGGTTCAGTTCTCTCTAGGTTTAGAGGGTCAGGGGAGCGGTTCGCAGCACAGGTAGCCCGTTTCAAGCATCCTCTAAGAATTTGATCTTCAGGATTTTAAGCCAATATCAAAACTTCAGGAGATTTCACGATGCACAAAATTCCTGTCACGATCGTTACCGGATTTCTGGGCGCAGGCAAAACAACGCTCATTCGGCATTTGCTGCAAAACAACGAAGGGCGACGCATTGCAGTTTTGGTGAACGAATTCGGCGAAGTGGGCATTGACGGTGATTTGCTGCGTTCCTGTCAGGTTTGCCCGGAAGATTCCTCCGAAGCCGCGCTGGACGCTTCTCAGGTTGCAAACACGAATCTTGCAGACAATATTGTGGAATTGACGAACGGCTGTCTCTGCTGCACGGTGCAGGAGGAATTTTTGCCGACGATGCAGGAATTGCTGAAACGGCGCGATCAGCTCGACTGCATTTTGATCGAGACTTCAGGTTTAGCTCTGCCCAAACCGCTTGTGCAGGCGTTTCGCTGGCCTGAGATCCGCACTGGGGCAACGGTAGACGGGGTTATTACAGTGGTGGACTGTGAAGCTCTAGCTCAGGGGCAAATAGTCGGCGATCGGGACGCACTCACGGCACAGCGAGAAGCAGACCCCACGCTAGAACACGAAACGCCGATCGAAGAACTGTTTGAAGATCAGCTTGCCTGTGCCGATCTGGTGCTGTTGACCAAAGCCGATCGCGTAGACCCAGCAAATCAGGCGAAAGTGCAGCAGTGGCTTCAACAAGAGCTTTCTTCGGGAGTGAAGATTGTGCCCTGCCATCAGGGACAGATCAGTCCGAATGTTTTGTTGGGGTTTAATGCGGCAGTCGAATCTGATTTGGAGAATCGCCCCAGCCATCACGATCACGAGGAAGACCACGACCACGACGACGATATTAATTCTGTCCAGGTGATACTCGATTGCGCCTTTGACCCCGCTCAACTGATCGATCGCCTTAGAACCCTGGTGCAGCAGCAGGAAATCTACCGGATTAAAGGATTTGTTGCCGTGCCAAATAAATCGATGCGGCTCGTGCTTCAAGGGGTGGGCGATCGGTTTAACTCTTTCTACGATCGTCCCTGGCAGGGCGAGGAACTGCGCCAAACTCGGCTAGTATTCATTGGGCGGGCGATCGATCGACAGCAGATCGAACAGGCAATGATTCCGGTGACAGCGTAGCCTTGAGACCGGATTACAGTCGGGGCAAAATTTCGGGCAGTAGTGAGGCGGGAATTTTAGAAAGTGCCTGGTTTTGTCCTTCCAGTCCAAGCTGGCTGTAGCAGGCGCGCAGGGTTTGCAGGATGCAGGTGACAGCCGTTTGGCGCAGATCGGACTGCTGCTTCCAGCGTTGCAATGCTTGCAGGTGATGGTGCAGGGCTTGCTCCAGGTGGGAAAGCTGGTCTGCGGTGGCTAAACCAAGCTGAAGATCGGTAGCAAGCTGATAGTGGGCAAGTCCCTGGTTATTGTGGGTGGCAGCTACGTCAAACGAAATGACTCCCGGCTGCTGACCGAATTTCTGCGAGAGCTGCTCGATCGCTTCCAGAGCAGTCTGGTATGCCCCAATTGCTGCCTGCAAATATTCCATCCGATCGGCAGGCGGATCAGTATGGTTTGCCAGATGCCAGAATGCCGTGCCCAGATTGTTTTGCGTCGCAGCAAATGCAGCCGGAGCCGTGGAGGGAGTGCGATACTTTAGGGCAATTCGATACGCCGAAACTGCCAGCAAGAGCCAGTCACGCGGATGCTCATACTGTGCTAGATTCCAGAACGCCGTACCCAAATTATTTTGAATCATGGCAAAGTTGAGCGGGTCTTGCGCTGGATCGTAGTAGTGCAGGGCTTCGGTGTAGGCGGCGATCGATCGCTTCAGGTTGTCGAGCGGCTGCTGATGCTGTGCCAGATTCCAGTAGGTGGTTCCCAGATTGTTTTGTGTTGAGGCATAGCGCAGCGGGTCAGATTCCGCCGGACGGTAGCGCAGGGCTTCTTCGTAGGCTTTGATCGACTGTTGCAGCAGGGAAGCCGTGTTGCCATAGCGGGCAAGATCGCCATAAGCCGTGCCCAAATTGCTCTGCACCATTGCATAATTCGCTTCCTGCTCAGGCAGCCGAACCCGATCGAGGGCAAGGTGATAGGTTTGCACGCTCTGTTCTAGATACTGCTGCACCGTTGCCGGCCCTTGCCGCTGCATCAGGCGTCCCAGCATCCAGTACAAATTGCCCAGATCATTCAGCACGTCTACCCAGAGCAGCGACGCTTCTGGCAACCAGATCAAACACTGTTGATAGGCATCGATCGCCTGCTGATACAGTTCGACTGATTCTAAGCCCTGATCAATCTGATCGCAGTACAAATTACCCAAAAGCCGATAGGCAGTTGCCATCACCGCAGGCGAAACAGACTGACGCTGATAGGTTTCGATCTGCTGAAGCAGTTCCTCTGACTGCCAGGGGCGCTCGAGCAGATTAGCGATCAGGGTTTGCTCAACAGAGGCAGGGGCAGTAGTGTCTGAGACGGTGATAACGGGGGCGGCTGTCTCTTCGGAAAACTGCGAAGCGATCGAATTAGAGGGCGTTGACTCAGAAGCGATCGAATCGGCAGTTACGTCCTCGGTGGGTAAGACAACGGCAGGCAAGACAGCAGTTTTTGCTCCTGGCTCCCCAGATGACAAAGCAGGGGTTTCTTCAGCTTCATAAAGCTGGCTTAAATCTTGCGCTAGGCTCAACCAGGGATTAATGAACTCTGCAAGTTCGGGAACTGCCGTTTTGCTGTCCTGCTCCTTGCTGTTTCCGGTTTGATTTTTGGAAGACTCACGCTCTGCTTCAGATCGGGCTTCGTCCTGTAGGGGTTTGGTTAAAGGCAGCCCGGAGGATTGGGCGATCGAAATTCGCTCCGGTAAAATTGCGGCGAGCGGAGTGGGATCACCCGTAAACTCAAACACCCCTGTCCGACATTCCCAGAACTCTGGCATAGACTCTGGCAGCGTTTGAAACCATGGCTGCGTTAGCCACAAAATTACCCCTGACTCAACCCAGCGCAGATTTCGCTCTACGCCCTGAAGATGGGTCAGAAAAATCCGCTGGACGCTAGCAGGCTGTCGCGTGAGTTTCTCCGTTCCCAAAATCTGGAAGACGGGCAATGGGGCACGCCAACTTCCCTGCCGGGGCGGGGGAAACTGCTGAAGCCACTGGGCAATTTGACCGATCGGACTAGGATCGTTGAGATCCAGATGCAGGCTGACAATGCGTGGATAAGTGCGCTCTGGACTGGCGGATTGAGCGAGATTTTGAGCGGCACTAATCGTTTTGCTGCTTGTTTTACTCAAGTCTGCCTGAAGCTGAGCCGCTAATCGATCGCGCAGCGGTAAATCATCGCACACAGCGATAAACACCTGACGACGTAGTTTGAGGCTCAAAGCGACTTTCAGGCGTTGGTAAGTTTGCTGATTCAGTCCAAGAATCGTTCGGTAGGGAATTTCTGTCATGGTAGGGAATTCCAATTGCACCCGCCGTCGGCGTATATTCCCTATACCTGGTTTTGCAGTGCCGCTCAGGATAGGCGTAAAAAATTACTGTAACTCGATCGACTTCAGTTCAACAGCAAAAAACCAGGCATTCCCCCAAAGAGCACCTGGCTTTTATTTAGAAAAGATTCTTTTGCTTTTAACTAATGTTCTTGATAAACGCCTTTAACAAAACACTTTGAAAAAAACGCTTTACAGAAACTTCCCAGACGCAAGGGCAGCGTTCTTGCAACAGGTCAGCCCCTTAGGAAACCGCAACCGCAATCGCCAGCAGCCCGCCAAGCAGCGCAACCGCGACGACAGCCAAGACGACGTATTGAACCTTTTGCTTCTGCGTCGGAGCCTCTGCCTGATAAACCTTCGGCTCAACCGCAAAGTTATTCAGACGACCGCCTTCTTCGGTAGTGTATGGCATATTTATTGTTCCTTCGGAAATTTAACTAATTGTAACAAACAATGACAATCTTGTCGTCATTTTGCCAGTCGACGGTTACCCTTCCCTCTGCCGAAAGAAGTACTGCTGCCAGTGGAGAGGGGCGGTTTGCGATCGAGACGAAAAGGCTGCATTACAGTAGAAAATAGCCCGCATCAGGGCTAGCTGTGATTGTGATAAATCAAAAATCAAGCAAATATCTATGAGTCCTGATTCTTCTATTTCTGCATCCGCCCCGAAAACTGACGTTGCTCAACTTCATGAGCCGCAAGAGTGGGATCTGCGGGATTTGTATCAAGGTTTTGACGATCCCAAGCTTACGCAGGACTTAGAATCGCTGCGCCAAACCGCTCAGACCTTTCGATCGGGCTATCGGGAACAGGTGGCTCAGCTTTCCCCCGCTGAAGTTGCCGATGCCCTCAAACAGCTTGAATCGATCGCTGCCCAATCGGGCTATCTGTACTCCTTTCCGTCGCTAGTTTTCTCTGCTGACACGCGCAACACAGAGGCAAAACAGTTTCTCGATAAGGCGATGGAAGCTCTGACGGAGATTGAGAATCAGCTTTTGTTCTTCGATCTAGAGCTTCAAGGCATTGACGAGGCAAAGTTTAGCGAGCTTCGCGCTGCCCCCGAACTGCAAAACTACCAGCACTATCTCGATCGCATCGCCCAATTCCGACCGCATACCCTTCCAGAAGCCGTCGAACAAACCCGCAACCAGGACAGCCTCACCGGACGGCAGGCATTTATTCAGCTTCGATCGATTCACTTGGGCGAACAGGAATACGAGCTTGTCACCACCCCAGACGGTAAAACCGCCAGCACCGAAGCCGAACTGGGATCGCTGCTGTTTCATCCTGATTGCAATGTGCGCGATGAGGCATATCGATCGGTGCGAAAGGTGATGCAGCAGCACAACTCGCTATACGGCTATATCCTCAACACCGTGGCGCAGGATCACCGGATGGAAAGCCAGATGCGCGGCTACTCCTCCACATTGCACAAACAACTTTTAGCCGATGAAGTGTCTGAACCTGTCTTCCGCGCCATTATGGAGGGAACGCACGATCGCTTTGAGCTGTTCCAGCGATATTACAAACTAAAAGCACAGTCTCTCGGACAGCCGATTCGCATCTGCGATATTTACGCTCCCTGGACAAGTGATCCGGGTTCAGTTGCCCCAATTCCCTATCAGAACGGCGTTGAAACCCTGCTTGCAGCACTAGAGCAGTTTGATGTGAATTATGCCCGTCGCGCCGAAGAGTTCTTTGTGAAAAACTGGGTCGATGCCAAAGTGCGTCCTGGTAAGCGGGGCGGAGCTTTTTGCGCCTACAGCTACGGTAAACACAGCTATTTGCTGCTGTCCTACACCGAAGACTATAGCTCGCTGTTTACCCTGGCGCACGAAATGGGTCACGGGCTGCACTTCGCCTGGATTGACGATCGCCAATCCTATTTCAACAGCAATCCACCGATGGTGCTGGCAGAAATCGCCTCCACGTTTAATGAGCTATTGCTGCTGGACTATTTGCTGAAGCAAGCGGCAGACGACAAAACGCTAACCAAAACCCTGATTACTCGTCAGCTCGAAGATCAGCTCAATCTGCTGTTCCGCCAAAGCACGATCAGTCGATTGGAACTAGCGATTCACGATCGTGCCGCGCAGGGCAGTTTTGATCACAAGTTTGTGAACGAGCAGTGGATGAATCTGTATCAAGAGCTTTGCGGCGATGCGGTAGAACTCCTGCCGGAGCATCAGTATGACTGGGCACGAATCGGGCATATCTACTTCAAGCCGTTCTACTGCTACCAGTACACCGCCTCCAACATCGTCAGCCTTGCCTGCTACCAGAAATACCGCGAAGTTGGCAAAGACTTCATCCCCGGCTATCTGGAACTCCTGGCATCGGGCAGCAGCCTCGATCAGGTAACGGCTCTGCGTCAGTATGTGGATGTGGATATTGAAGACCCAACCACGATTAAGAACGCGCTGAACTACGTGGAAGGTTTGCTCGATCAGCTTCAGGCTGCGCTGTAGTTATTGATTTGTAATTGTTGATTTGATTATTGAGGGGGTGGGTTTAGGGCGATCGTCTTTCAAGGCTTTCGGAGAACCTGCCCCTTCGTTGAATCCAGCTTTCCTGTAATGTGGGATATTCGACAAGCCCTTCTGGAGTATTGAGCAGAAGGCAAACTTTCTCTATTGAACGCTCTGATGGTCTTTATCCACACCTGAATCTACAACTGATAGAAATTAGCTGATAGAAATTGAGTTTAGAGTCAAACAGTCTTTGTTTGACCTAATCCTGGCTGACAACTTAGCTTGTCTAATGAGGGCCTTCATGACCAACACTATGCAAGGAATAGTTTATACGCCGGATTCTGATTTTCATCCCAGTAGCGATAGCCGAGCGTTTCTAGAAAAGCTTGCCACTCGTTCATTTCCTGAGGGGGAACCTGCATGCCGACGACAATTCTGCCGCAGTCGGAGCCGTGGTTGCGGTAGTGGAACAGGCTGATATTCCAGTTTGGACTCATTGAGGTGACAAATTTCATCAGTGCCCCCGGACGTTCGGGAAACTCGAAGCGGTAGAGCAGTTCGTTTTCTGCCAGCGGTGATCGTCCACCGACCATGTGCCGCAGGTGCAGTTTTGCCAGTTCGTTATCCGTGAGGTCGAGGGTTTTGAAGCCGCATCCTTCAAAGGTTTGCACCATTCGAGCGGCATCGGCACGGTTCTCGATCTGCACCCCCACAAAGATATGCGCTTCGCGATCGTCTGCAATTCGGTAGTTGAACTCGGTTAAGTTGCGTCTGCCGATACATTCGCAGAACTTTCGCAAGCTGCCCCGCTCCTCTGGAATCGTGACGGCAAAGATGGCTTCTCGCCGTTCGCCCAGTTCTGCCCGTTCTGCCACAAATCGCAGGCGATCGAAGTTCATGTTGGCTCCGCAGGCAACCGCAATCAGCGTTTGGGACTCGATGCCTTCACGCTCCACATACGTTTTAGCGGCTGCGATCGCTAGTGCCCCGGCAGGCTCGAGGATCGATCGCGTGTCTTCAAACACATCTTTGATTGCGGCGCAGGTATCGTCGGTATCAACCAGGATAATTTCGTCTACATACTGCTGACAGAGCCGAAAGGTTTCTTCGCCCACCTGCCGCACTGCAACTCCATCGGCAAATAAACCCACCTGCGGCAGTTTGATGCGCTCCCCTGCCTTAAGCGACTGATACATTGCATCGGCATCAACAGGTTCAACGCCAATAATTTTGATTTCAGGATGAAGTCGTTTGACATAGGCAGCAATACCCGAAATGAGTCCACCGCCACCGATTGCCACAAAGATCGCATGAATCGGCTGCTGACACTGGCGCAAAATTTCCATGCCGATCGTCCCTTGTCCGGCAATGACATCCGGGTCGTCAAAGGGATGGATAAACGTCATTCCCTTCTCGGCTTCAAGCTGACGGGCGTGGGCATAGGCATCATCATAAGTATCGCCGTGCAGCACCACTTCTCCGCCCCGCGACTTCACCGCCTCAATCTTTACCTGGGGCGTGGTGATTGGCATGACGATAATCGCACGAGTTCCGAGCTGCTTCGCCCCCAGTGCCACACCCTGAGCATGGTTGCCTGCCGACGCCGCAATTACCCCCTGTGCCAGCAGATCGGGCGGCAACTTTACCATTTTGTTGTATGCGCCGCGCAGCTTAAATGAAAAAACCGACTGCATATCTTCTCGCTTCAGCAGCAGACGATTATTCAGACGGCGAGATAGGTTTGGCGCATAATCCAGGGGCGTTTCCTGGGCAACATCGTAGACGCGAGCCGTTAAAATCCGTTCCAGGTAGTCAGAGCGCATGAAGGTTAAAGAATTGCAGATCCCGCTGGATGACAATTTTACGCTACTTGCGCTGCCACCTGTGATCTGCCGTCTTGTTTCTTTATTCCTTCATCGCATTAAGATGCCATTACCTGGCTTTAGCGATCGGCACCACGTTTGCCGTTTCTCCATTCCCATTTCTTTGGCCAATGCTGCTTAATTCAGACGAATGCTGCAAGTGCTGCTGCAACCTGACGATCGCCCGATAGTTTCCTTCCACCAGTTTAGGGATCAGGCGAAACTGAGCTAGAAGTTTTTCTAAGTGATCGATCCGGCTCTCCAGGGTTTCGGTGTCTTGTTGGGCTTGAGCAAGACTATTGATAATCGCCTTGCCGTGTTCCGCAAAATTTTCGATTGGAACCAGACGATTTTCTAGCACAGCCAAGGCTGGCTTGAGTGCTTGCACCTCTTGACTGAGAACCTGATTCGCCTGCTGCAACTGATGATTCATCTGTTGATTGATCTGAAGCGACACGTCGATCGCCTGGGGATCGATTGGATTAATTCGCGCTTCAAGCTGGTTAATTCGGTTCTCCAGGCGGGAAAATGCTTGAACTAACGCTTGAATAGGCGGTTGGGATTGATTCTGAAGCTGGTTTTGCTTTAAGGAAGCCTCGATCGCATT
>NZ_JACJOR010000522.1:0-18322 GCF_014695615.1 Leptolyngbya sp. FACHB-711 | reverse complement strand
GGGTAGGTTGGGTGAGCATGGCTGGATGGTAGGGGAGCGGTTCAGAGCACAGCGATGATTCCTCAAGCATTTTCTTAAAGAATCTCAATAATTGTGCTGTAATTATAAGTTTGTCATAGGTCTGTGTCATGGGCCTGTGAACTTCTAGCGTAGGCAAGCTTCGGCTTAAGCCGCTGCTAATCAGGAAAGCGGTAATAGAGTGCGATTGAGAGTTTCGATAAAAGCCATTGGGGATGCCAGTGATTTGTTCAAGAATGTGAAATACTAAATTAAAATATTGTTCGCCCAGCCCAGTAGTTTTTTGATTGAGAGCATTCAAAGCGTTTGTATCCGACCGTTTAAAAATCATTTAGCGAATTGTCGCCTATCGCCTCTGGAAGCTAAAGCTCGAATCCAGAGCTGGTTTAAATGAGCAGTCAACCCGGATGAATCAGCCCAGCATCTCGTTCGTCAACTTACTGGATCGATTGACCTACTGGATGTCCAGAAGCGATAAGATGCTGCAATTAAACCCTCAACTCCTGCGACCAAGGATGCCTCAGTCGAAGAACACAACCGCCGTGATGGTGATTGGCGGAGCAGAAGACAAAATTCACGGACGACAAATCCTGCAAACGTTTTTTCAACGCTCTGGCGGCACGAATGCCAAGATTGCGATTATTCCGTGTGCGTCGCGAGAGCCAGCGGCGATCGGCAGTCGCTATCACGAAATTTTTGAGGAAATGGGCGCCAAGGCGATCGAGGTGATTGACATTCGCGATCGAGACAACGCAGCCAATCCAAGCTGGCAGGCATACGTTGAGGACTGTACGGGTGTTTTCATGACGGGCGGCGACCAGCTTCGCCTTTGTGAACTGCTGTCAGACACGCTAATTATGGAGCGGGTGCGAATGCGGGCACAGCTCGGCGAAATTACCCTTGCCGGAACCAGTGCAGGCGCGGCAGTCATGGGGCAGCAGATGATCGCAGGTGGCGGCAGTGGTGAATCGCCCAATCACTCCCTGGTTGATATGACGATCGGGCTGGGCATTATTCCAGAAGTTCTGGTCGATCAGCACTTTCATAACCGCAATCGCATGGGACGGCTCCTGAGTGCCGTTGCTGCCCACACTGACAAGCTTGGTATTGGCATCGATGAAGACACCTGCGCCATGTTTGAACAGGATGGCGTTTTTCAGGTAATTGGTAAGGGAGCCGTTACAGTGGTTGATCCGGGCCAGGTATCCCACACAAACTATGCCCATGTGACTGATACAGAGCCAATTAGTATTCATAATCTGCGGCTCCACATTCTCACGCACGGTGATCGATTTGATATCTACAAGCGGCAGGTTGTCTCCTCAGGTCGCTAGAGGACTTGTAAACGCGATCGGGCAGGTTGCAGAGCTTTTTACCCTTGTTCTTCTACATCCAAAGACAATCTTTGGGAACTAATAAAGATTGGAATGCAACCCCCGAAGGAGTGAATTTAAAGCGTATTCAAGGTAGCTTGAAAAATATCTTGTGATAAAGACAACATTAAATCGTTACACTGCTGATTAAAACTGAATCTTGTTAATCCATTAAATAGACCAGCTAGATAGACCAGCTAGATCAATCAAAATGTTCAGCGTGGACATTTTACCGCTCCTTAAGGCACAAGACTAGATCTGCATCACCCGCCCCAAATTTTATTGACATCAGCCAGTTATGAAGATCCTCAAAACCCAGACGCTTCGCGGTCCTAACTACTGGAGTATTCGTTATAAAAAGCTCATTGTTGTCCGTCTTGATCTTGAGGAGCTGGCAGAAACTCCATCGAATCAAATTCCTGGATTTTATGAAGGCTTGGTTGCCGCTTTACCCAGTCTGGTCGAGCATTTTTGTTCTCCAGGCTGTCGCGGTGGCTTTTTAAGCCGGGTGCAGGAAGGCACAATGATGGGGCATATCATTGAGCACATCGCCCTGGAATTGCAGACGCTTGCATGCATGCCTGTTGGCTTTGGACGCACCCGCGAAACAGCAACACCAGGGGTGTACCAGGTCGTGTTTGAATATGTCGATGAGCAGGCGGGTCGCTATGCAGCAAGGGCAGCCCTACGGCTCTGTCAAAGCATTATCAGCAGCGGGCATTATCCGCAAGAAGAGCTGGAACAGGATATCGCCGACCTGCGTGATTTTGCGACTCAGGCTTCTCTCGGTCCCAGTACGGAAAATATTGTGCGAGAAGCCGAGGCAAGAGGTATTCCTTGGCTGTCGCTTAATACGAGAGCCATGATTCAGTTTGGTTACGGGGCGCACCAAAAGCGAATTCAGGCAACCCTCAGCAGCCAGACTGGAATTTTGGGCGTTGAGCTAGCGTCCGATAAGGAAGGCACAAAGCAGATTTTGCGCGATGCGGGGGTGCCTGTCCCTCGCGGTACGGTAATTTACTATCTGGATGAGCTGGAGCAGGCGATCGAGGATGTGGGCGGCTTCCCGATCGTGATCAAGCCTCTAGACGGCAACCACGGGCGCGGTATTACGATCAACATCACGGACTGGCAGTTGGCGGAAGAAGCCTATGACGCTGCTAAAGCGGTTGCCAAAGGCGTGATTGTGGAGCGGTACTATGTCGGGCGTGACCATCGAGTCCTGGTGGTGAATGGCAGAGTTGTCGCAGTTGCGGAGCGGGTTCCGGCACACGTAGTAGGAGACGGTCAATCGACGATCGCCGAACTGATCGAAGCAACCAATCGCGATCCCCGGCGCGGCGTGGGGCACGACAACATCCTGACCCGCATCGAACTTGATCGCACCTCCTGGGAACTGCTAGAGCGACAGGGCTATGATCTGGATACAGTCTTGCCTGGAAACGAAATCTGCTATTTGCGAGCAACGGCAAACTTGAGTACAGGCGGCATTGCGATCGATCGGACCGATGAAATCCACCCCGAAAACGTCTGGATTGCTCAGCGCGTTGCCAAAATTATCGGGCTGGATATTGCCGGAATCGATGTGGTTACGTCGGATATCTCCCGTCCGCTGCGCGAAATGGATGGCGTGATTGTCGAAGTGAATGCAGCTCCCGGTTTTCGGATGCACTTCTGCCCCAGTGAGGGAATTCCGCGCAATGTGGCTGAGCCTGTGCTGGATATGCTGTTTCCGCCGGGAACCCCTTCTCGGATTCCGATTCTGGCAGTCACAGGTACAAACGGCAAAACAACCACGACTCGATTACTGGCCCATATCGTGCGGCAAACCGGGCAGATGGTGGGTTATACGACAACCGACGGCATTTACATCGGCGATTATCTGGTTGAGCAGGGCGACACCACGGGACCGCAAAGTGCCCAGGTGATTTTGCAAGATCCCACGGTTGAGGTGGCAGTACTGGAAACGGCGCGGGGCGGGATGCTGCGATCGGGTCTGGGCTTTAGCGAGTGTGATATTGCAGTCGTGCTGAATGTAGCAGCCGATCACCTGGGCATTGGTGATATCGAAACCGTAGGCGACCTGGCACATCTCAAGAGCGTGCTGCCAGAAACTGCCCGTCCCAATGGATACGCGATTCTAAACGCAGATGATCCGCGGGTGGCGGAAATGGCGGCGCGGGTAAAGGCACAGGTTGCCTATTTCTCGATGAATCCTGATAACGAGCTGATTCAAACGCACACGCAGCAGGGTGGCTTGGCGGCAGTTTATGAAAACGGCTATCTGTCGATTTTGAAGGGTGACTGGACGCTGCGAATCGAGCAGGCGGTGAATGTGCCGCTAACAATGGGCGGACGTGCGCCGTTCATGATTGCCAATGCACTCGCGGCAAGTTTAGCGGCATTTGCTCACGGCATTCGGATCGAGCACCTGCGGGCAGCTCTGCTCAGCTTCAAGGCATCGGCAAGCCAAACCCCCGGACGAATGAACCTCTTTAATCTGGGCAAGTTTCACGCAATGGTGGACTATGCCCACAATCCCCACAGCTACGAGGCGTTGGGTGGCTTTGTTCGCAACTGGTCAGGCGAAAAAGTTGGAGTCGTGGGTGCACCAGGCGATCGTCGCAATGAAGACTTCGTTCTGCTAGGCAAACTTTCTGCCGGAATGTTCGATCGCATTATTGTTAAAGAAGATGAGGATCGCCGGGGACGATCGGAGGGTGAAGTGGCAGCCCTGATCGTGCAGGGAATTCAGTCCGCAGGGCGGTCAGTTCCCTACAACATCATTCTGAAAGAATCAGAGGCACTAGAAACTGCCTTGAGTCAGGCGACCGACGGTGCGCTGGTGGTGATTCTGCCGGAAAGTGTCAGTCGTGCTATCAACCTGATTCAAAGTCGTCATCCCCAGGCAGAAATGACGGTTCCGAAGCAATCTGCTCCAGCAGTGCCCAGTTCGATCGTCACTACGCCAATTTCGGCAACCTATGTTCAGTCTGCAGTCAACAAGCAATAGCACGTCTAGACACTCTTTTGAGAAGGGAGATTTAGGGAAATCTCAATCGCCTTGCAACTTACCTCAGACTTTCTAAATCTTTTCCCTTTCTTTGCTTCGCAGGAAACTAAGTGTAGAAAATAAAGCGACCGCAACGGGTAGGAATCATCCCATCCGTTTTTTGGTGTCTTGAATTGTTTTAATCGGGTTCGTTTTCTCAGGAAAGGCGAACTTATTCCGCATCGAGATCCTGAATTTCAGTCTCCTCCGACGGCTTTTTCACTTCTTCCTTAAAGCCACGCAGCGTTTTCCCTAAGGCACTGCCCAATTCAGGAATTTTCTTAGGTCCAAAAATTAAAACGGCGGCGATCGCAATAATGCCCACTTCGGGCCAACCTAAACCGAACATGAAGTTACCTCGTTACGAGTCCTTTCCATCACTATAGGGCTTGATGCCCCTTGTTAGATTGGGTCAGATTGGCAGAAAATCGGCATTTGCTCAGGCTATCGGCTAGAGGGCAGCAAGGGCGGCTTCTACGGCAGGAAATCGATCGCTCAGTTCGGGTGCGGTCATGTTCTGGAGCCACTCTAGGAATTTGGGATGACCACTTAATACTTTCGCAATATCAATTCGCATCCCGTTTCGCGGCAGTTCAACCGGGTCGATACTGGTCATTGCCGTGATCAGGGTGATTCCCAGACTGTATAAGTCAGAGGCTTGCACTGCCCTTCTGCCCATTTGCTCAGGCGGCGTGTAGCCATCGGTTCCTACCATACTCGCCGTTGTTTCATCGTAGGGACTAAGTGATTTAATCAAGCCAAAATCGACCAGAGAAACGCGATCGATCATTGTCTGCGGCGGGCTAGCCAGCAGAATATTACCGGGGTTGATACCGCGATGAATAATGGGCGGCTGATGCTGATGCAGATCGCACAAAATCTCCAAAACTGCTTTTCCAAGCTGCTGCGCTTCGGCTTCGGTCAGGCGGATGCCCTGCTGAAGATATTGAAAAAGCGAGGTTCCTTCGACGTAGCTCCGCACCAGCACAAAGGCTTTTCCTTCTTCAAGTAACTCAATTTCGAAGGAACCGAAATAGTGCGAGGTTGCCGGATGGTTCAGAGTCTTCAGTACCTCAATTTCATGCTGAAACAGAGTCAGATCGCTGCTCAGCACCTCTGCATCCCGAACAATCAGCTTCAGAATTACAGGAGTTTGGGTCTGCAAATCCTGCGCGAGCAGTGTCCGTCGCCCCGATTTTTCGCCTAGCTGCTGTTCGACTTCGTATCGGTCGCCTAGAATCTGATCCGCCATAGCATTCCCTGATACTGGCTGTAAGTGTAATTTCTCTGAATATACTCTTAATTTAGAGCCTGCCTAATTGCCTGGTTTAATTGACTGGTTTGCTGTAGGGCGATCGAATCCTGCTTTGGGGCTGGAAGAATCTTCTGTGAGAAAATGCGCTCTGTTGTAAATTCATATCAATTCAGGGGGATAAATCGCTTCTGCGATATGCTGAGAAATTGGCGTTTGAAAGCCGCCCGAAGGGGTTCACTTTTGAATTCATGTATTAATACAACCTGCAATTTTCTATGTCTTCCTCCGCCGTTTCAATCCGTGAGCAGCAGCATTCGCTCATTCGTCATCTTGCCGATGCGATCGATTCAACCTGGCAGCAATTCCTGGATTTGTCGCCCTATCATTTGCCCGAAGATTTAGGCTATGTGGAGGGACGACTAGAAGGTGAAAAGCTGACGATCGAGAATCGCTGCTATCAAACGCCGCAGTTCCGGAAGCTGCACATGGAACTAGCAAAAATCGGTAACTCGCTCGATATTTTGCACTGCGTTATGTTTCCGCGCCCGGAATATGCCCTACCGATGTTTGGCTGCGACTTGGTGAGCGGACGGGGACAAATCAGTATGGCGATTGCCGATCTGTCGCCAGTGGGAACCAATCGATCGCTGCCGGAAAACTATCAAACCAATCTCGCTGCTCTACCGACGCTTGAGTTTTCCCAGTCTCGCGGTTTGCCGGAGTGGGGCACGATTTTTTCTGAGTTCTGTTTGCTGATTCGTCCGGTCAATGAAGCCGAAGAAGCGCAGTTTCTTGCACGGGTGACAGACTTCCTCAAAATTCACTGTCAGCAGGCAACCGCAACGCAGCCCACCCCCGATCGCCGCGACGAAATTATGGCAGGACAACGCCATTACTGCACCCAGCAGCAGCAAAACGATAAAACCCGCCGCGTCCTGGAAAAAGCCTTTGGAGAAGCCTGGGCAGAGCGATACATGACCACGGTGCTGTTTGATATGCCGACCGTTTGACCCAAGAGAATGCTCTGAGACAATTCAATGATTCACGTTGTCGGAATTGGTCTGGATGGCACATCTGGGCTGGCGGAATCGGTACGCCAAGTGGTCGATCGCGCCACACTGCTGGTTGGCAGTGCTCGTCATCTCGATTATTTTGCGGATCATCCTGCCGATCGCCTCGTGCTAGGTAATTTTCGTACGGCAATTCAAGCGATTCGCGATCGATTAAATCAGGATTTAAACCCGCAGGAGGAATCCGGCACGGTTGTTTTAACTTCTGGTGATCCGCTCTTTTTTGGCTTGGGTCGGCTGCTGCTAGCAGAATTGCCGCCCGATCGCCTCATGTTTCATCCCCATCTCAGTTCGGTTCAGCTTGCCTTTAGCCGGGTGAAACTGCCTTGGCAGGGGGCTGCGCTAATTAGTGCCCACGGTCGCTCGCTAGAGGAGCTGACGCGGGTACTGCAACAGGGAACTGAAACGATCGCCGTACTCACCGATTCCACGAATACGCCTGCTGCGATTGCGCGGCATGTACAGGGGCTTGATTTACCGCTCGCCTACCAAGTCTGGGTATGTGAAAATCTGGGCGGGACGGATGAACAGGTCAATTGCTTTTCGCCTGAAGAACTGCACGATCGATCGTTTGCCTCTTTAAATGTAGTGATTCTGCATCGATCGTCTGAGGCTGACTCGCCGGATCTGGCAACCCTGCCTGCTTTCGGCCTGCCGGATCATCTGTTTCTCAGCTTTTCCGATCGTCCGGGATTGATGACTAAGCGCGAAGTCAGAATCCTCATCCTGGGAGAATTGAGTCTGCCTCCGTCTAAGCGTTCCGTCATTTGGGATATTGGTGCAGGCACAGGCTCCGTTGCGATCGAAATGGCGCGGCTTTATCCCGATAGTCAGGTTTATGCGATCGAGCAAACTGCCGCCGGAATTAACCTGATCGAGCAAAACGCAGCCCGATTTGGCGTTAAAGTCATTCCCGTTCATGCCAAAGCCCCCGATCGGCTGGAAGAACTACCCGCGCCCGATCGCGTGTTCATTGGTGGTAGCAGCGGTCAGCTTGCAGAAATTTTGCATCAGTGCAGTCAACGGCTTGCTCCAAATGGAACGATCGTGCTGGCAATGGCGACGCTGGAAAATCTGACCCGATCGCTGTTCTGGCTTCAGGAGCAAACAGGCTGGAATCATCGACTGCTGCAAATCAATCTGGCGCGATCGACTCCCATCGCAGACCTGACCCGATTCACACCGCTTAATCCTGTCACGCTGCTGACGCTAGAACGCCAAGCCTAAAATTCCGCCTGTCGCCAGCAGGAATAGCAGCCCCATCGCACCTGCCAGCGGTTTATTGCCAATGCCCGTCGCCCATTCACCGACCCGGCCTTGATAGTGAATCGCTCCCAGCGTGTCCAGGCTTGCCATGACCCAAATCCAGCCCGCATGGAGTCCCCAGGCAAGCCCCAGATTGCCCCGATCGACCGATCGCGCCAGCACTAGCACCAGTCCCATCAAAAAGAGTCCAGGGAGCTGGGGCAGGTTCTCTTTGCCTTCCCAGACAAGATGCAGCACGGCGAAAATTAAGCTGGCAATCGTTGCTGCGACCCAAGGCACAAAATCACTTTGCAGCGTCGTCAGCAGAAATCCGCGAAAAATGAGTTCCTCGGTCAGGCTAATCCAGGTTCCAATCAGCAAGGTGGTGAGCAGGGTTGGGAGAACTGGAACGGGAGATTGAGCCGTAATCGTTTCCGTTGATTCTGTTGCTAATGAAGACTCAGTGGGAGGCAGTTGCCGTTTTACCCAGCCCAATCGCCACTCCAGCAGAAACAGGCTGAGCAAGCCTAGACTACCAAACGCTAATCCTCCGCCAAACGATCGCAGCAAATCGCTCTGCCAGGGCAAGCCATAATCTTTAAATCCTTTTCCTTCAAGCGCAACAATTCCCCACAAAACAAGTGGAGCTAACGCATAAAGCGAGGCAAGCAGCGGCAGTTTTTGAGCTGGAGAAATGGGCTGAGGAAATCGCCATTTCACAGCTTTGGCGATCGGGAGGGCGATCGGCAGCCAGCAAACTAGCCAAAGCACAAAAAACACCAATACTCGCAAAACTGCGATCGCATTGAGCCAAAAGGATTGAGCTAAGAGCAAGCAGCTATTAAGGGATAGAATCAAGGACGTTTCAGACAAAGATTTGAAATCGGGGACGAACCACAAAAAGAGTTTCTCCTAAGCCGATGCGAAGCAGTTCCCGCCGGGGGTAATCGATCGTCTTACTGAGTTACTCCTCTTTATTCCTCATCCTCAGAATCTTCGTCTGCACTGCTTACCTGAATCAGATGAATGTGCTTATAGCCTAGCTTGATTTCAAACTCGTCCCCAGGCTTCAATCCCATCTTTTCCGTATAGGTCGAGCCAATCACGATCTGACCATTTTTATGCACACTCACACGATAAGTTGGCTCTCGACCGCGTCCATCTTTTGTGCCTTCTGCATCGAGCGTGGTTCCTTTCGCTTCCAGCAAAGCCTCAAAAAAATCAGCCAGATTGACCCGCGTTTGGCTATTTCTGCCGACCGTGTAGTAGCCGCATCGTTTTGCCTTTTCCCGACGGGGCAAGTGTGAAAGTTCTTTTACTTTTTGAAGTAGGGCTTTTCCGGTTAGGGGGGTCGGTGAAATATCGTTCATTGCTCTTCCCAAACTTCCTTGCAATTTCCAGGGCAGAAACCTGCTACCAAATCTGCTATCTGCGAAGGTAATTTACCTTCATCTATAACGAATATAACGCTAAAATTCCCCCGTCGGATCATCAATCTCTCAGGAAAAACTGGTTCGCATTGTCGCTTCAAATTCCAGGATTGACTGAAGCTTTATTTGCTCTAAACCTGAATTGAAGAGATCGTTAAAAATATTTGCTTTGGCAACTCAGGTGCAATGAATCGCTCTGTTAATCAATAGCGAAAGCAAAGGACTTCGACCCTATCAGGATTATTCTGTTTGCCGTCTGATTGTTCCGGTCATCCCGATCGACAATCGGTCTTCACAATACGTTTTTTAGAGTTTATTGCTCACGATCGCCCTCAGCGGCAACAAATCCCACTCAAAGACTCAACAGAGGTTGCAGTACAAGCCTCAGTTAAAAAACTTTGTTATTCTCAACCAAAGCCTACTTTTTTCTTGCCGAATTTGTGGCAGTAGGAATCGCAGCAAACGAATCACCTGGAATCCTGCAGCAATACCCAACAACTGAAAAAAACGGCTTAGACTGGGAGAGTGGATGGCGAATTCGATCGATATTTATATGCAAGTTATTTTTAAAGTAGTTCGGCAAACCTCTGATAGTCTCCCGCAGATCCAAACCTATGAGCTGGATGTCGAGCCGGGAAACACAATTTTGGACTGCTTAAATCGAATCAAATGGGAGCAGGATGGCACACTGGCATTCCGCAAAAATTGCCGCAATACCATTTGTGGAAGCTGCTCAATGCGGATTAACGGACGTTCTGCGCTTGCCTGCAAAGAGAACGTGGGCAGCGAGGCGGCGCGACTTCAGGCAATTGCCGCCAGTCATGCTGAACATCCTGAAGGTAATGGCTTATCGCATAGCTCAACTTCAGAGATTCCGGTCTTCACGATCGCCCCGATGGGCAATATGCCCGTAGTCAAAGATCTGGTGGTGGATATGAAGAGTTTCTGGGATAACCTGCAAGCAGTCGATCCCTACGTCAGCACCGAGGCGCGGGCAGTTCCAGAGCGAGAATTTTTGCAAACGCCAGAAGAGCGCGATCGGCTCAATCAGGTGGGCAACTGCATTCTGTGCGGAGCCTGCTATTCCGAATGCAATGCGCGTGAGGTCAATCCTGAATTTGTTGGACCCCATGCCCTGGCGAAGGCATACCGGACCTTAGCAGATTCTAGAGACAGCCGCACCGAGGAGCGAATCGAGCAATACAGCGAAGGCACAAAGGGCGCATGGGGCTGCACACGCTGCTATTACTGCAACTCGGTTTGTCCAATGGAAGTCGCTCCGATGGATCAAATCGGCAAAATTAAACAGGAAATCCTCGATCGCCAGGATGATCAAGCGGGTCGCCCGGTGCGCCATCGCAAAGTGCTGGTGGAGCTGGTGAAAGAAGGCGGCTGGATTGACGAGCGCAAATTTGGCATACGAGTCGTGGGCAATTCCCTCCGTGACTGGCGAGGCATTCTGAGTCTGGGACCGCTGGGACTACGAATGCTGGCACGCGGCAAGTTTCCTCTTGGCTTTGAGCCATCTGAAGGCGTAACCGAAATCCGATCGCTGATCGAAGCAGTTCAGGCGATCGAAGAATCTGAACCGGTCTAACGCCCTGTTGCATCCTGCCAAACTGCGGGAACGATAAGCGAAGTTCAGCCGGAAATTCTTCGTTTATGGGCAGATGCACGATTGGAATGCTATCGTCTTACCAAAATATCAAACAAAGCGATTGGCTCTGGCATCAAACCCCAGAGCCATTTGGCGTTTGGCGCAACATCCAAATCCTGAAGAATGCGCCCCGTCCTGACTTTCTGCTGCTGTATCAGTTCGACTTTTACCGCAAAGCGGCGAAACCGCAACGTTTTCCCTGGCAGCGATCGACTAGCTGCATCGAAACCGTCAGTCTGACCGATGCCGATCGCCGTTCCCTGCCTCCGTCTCGTCTAATTTCCCTGATCCGCGAACCGCCCCTGACAGAAACACTGTCCCAACTTCAGCTTAATTATGAGGCGGCGAAGTCTACCTGCGGCTATGTCTCGGCTCCCGACGAGGCGGCTCCTACACCAGACTATATGCCTGCGATCTGGTATCACACGAACTCTTTCCGTGAACTCGATCAGATGCCCCCTCCCGCCAAGCCACGCACCTGTAGCTGGATCACTTCCGGCATCAATCGCACCGAAAATCACCGCAAACGGCTGGCATTCCTACACGACCTGCAAACGATCGCCCCCGGTCAGGTTGACATCTACGGTCGCAATCTGCCGCCGGAAGCTCAGGCAATGGGCGAATTATCCAATAAATGGCACGCGATGGCTCCCTACTATTACAACCTGGCGATCGAAAACTATGCTGAGAACGGCTGGTATGCCAGCGAAAAACTGTGGGACGCTCTGCTCGCTTGGTGTCTGCCCATTTACTACGGAGGCACTGCCGCCGATCGCCTATTGCCGCCCGGAAGTTTTCTGCGGTTGCCGAGCCTCGATGAAAAGGGAATTGCCTATATTCAGGAGGTGATTCGATCGCCAGAAGCCTGGTATGCCGCAAAATCAGCCATTGCCGAAGCGCGGCAGGTGATTCTACACAAGCTCAACCTTCTCAATTGGCTATCTGATTTCGTCGATTCCTATCCCCTGAATGACTCATGAACGCCACTATAAACGGCACGATAAGCGGCATTTGTACTCTGGCAAACGATCGCGTCTACGAACAGCTCATTGCCCTACTTAACAGCATTGAAGCCATGATGGGCGCAGAAATGCCCGTTTGTGTGTTTCCTTACGATGATCAGGTCGAGCAGATCGCGGCAGAAATCGATCGGCGTCCGAACGTACAGCTCTTTCAAGACCAGGCAATCATTGCCAAATGGGACAGCTATGTGCGCGAGATCTGGGACGCTCACCCTACCGCTCGCCACTGCTGGAACAATCCTGATCCGAACTACTATCACCGCATTGGAACCCATCGGCGATTCTGTGCCTTTGATGGACCCTTCGATCGCTTTGTCTACATGGATGCAGATACACTGCTGCTCAGTCCGCTAGACGACATCCTTGCTCAGCTCGATCGATCGGATTGGGTCGTCTATGACTTCCAGTACACTGATCCCAGCCATGTGTATGATCTGGCGGCGCCTCAACTTGCCCTGCTGTTTGACCCAGATCGCTTGCAGGAAATTTTCTGCTCCGGCTTCTATGCATCCAAACGAAACGTCTTCAGCCCGGAAATGCTGCATTGGCTGCTGAGCGAACTGCAATCGGGCGATGCCTCGGTGCTATACCCCATGGCTCCTGATCAGACGATTCTCAATTACATGGTGATGAAGGCAAAGCTTGCAGTCAATAATCTAGCGTTGACGCTGCCGATCGCTCAGCGAACAGGCTGTTGTGTCACTTCACCCCATTTCATCGAAGAAACTGCGGGGGGAGACCCGCTTTTGTACGACCGCGCCAATCGCCTGACTTACCTGCACTACATCGGTCTGTCTTCGGTTTTATTCAACCGTGTCTGTCGCGGCGAAAATATCAAGTTTCCCTACCGTGATCTTTTTCTGCACTATCGCTATCTGCACCAGCCGGAACAGCGTCCGATTCTGACTGGTAAGCCTCGCTTGTACAATCAACCTCCGGGCTTAATGCAGCGGGTTTTCCGAAAACTGCAACTGACGCGCTAAACCATTCGCCAAGCCATTCACTGAGGACTTCTACTATGAATCGCGGCATTTATATCGTCGCCAACGATCGCGTGCTCGATCAGTCGATCGCACTGCTGAATAGTCTAAGACTGCATGATCCAGACACGCCGATCGTTCTGATTCCCTACGACGAAAACTACCATCAGGTAGTGGCGGCTTTGGCACGGCATCAGGTGCAGCTTTTCCCCGATCTCAATCTGCTGGAACGCTGCTCCCAGCGGCTGCATCAAATTTTTGGCGATCGATTTTTTGACAAGCCTAATAAGCTGCGAAAGCAGGCCTGCTGGCTCGGACCCTTCGACGAATTTCTCTATATCGATACCGATATTGTGGTGTTTGAGAAAATCATCGACGTGCTGCACAATTTTGATCGCTATGACTTCCTCTGCGCCGACTACCAGCATCGCTCAGGAATTCAAAACATCTTTTCACCAATCGTCCAGCAACAGAGAATCTTTAGCCCAACCGAGCTGCAAGACGTGTTTAATAGCGGATTCTGGGCAGCAAAAAAATATTTACTGCCTGAAACAGACCTTTACGCGCTCTGTGCTGAGTGTGCTGCTCATCCAGAATACTTTGATTTCTCCGGCAAGGTCTCCGACCAGCCAATTCTCAACTACCTGGTGCTAAAGCAAATTTCACGTCGCCTGAACCTTGCTCACCAAGATGAACCCATACCCGGTAACTGGGCAGGCAGCCCCCATTTTATTTCTAAGAACTATCAGCTTTTTGATCCACAGACGGGGCGATCGCTGCAGTTTCTTCACTGGGCAGGGATTAAGATTCAGCCAGGATGCCCCTACTGGGAAATCTGGAAGCACTACCGTTATCTCAATGAAGCGATCGATGAAGCTGCCCTGCATGAAAAATACTCAGCTCACCCTACCAGTCAAACCAGCCCGGTTCAGCGAATGCTGCGGAAACTGGGACAATTGATTAACAAATAGAGTGGTTAACAAATAGAGCTATCCTGCGCTTTACGCCCTAAATTCCGCGATTCATCATCGTTAAAATGCCTTGCTGTCCCAGGAACAGCTCTCGCAGCAAGCTAAAGATGCCAACCCAGAGAATAGGCGTAATATCAACGCCTCCCATCGGCGGAATCAGCTTGCGAAGCGGGATCAGCAGTGGCTCTGTAATCAGGGTGATGATATTGAAGGGAAACTTAGTCAGGTCAACCTGCGGATACCAAGTCAACACAATGCGGAAAATAAACAGCAGGATCAGCAGACCCAGCAACGGTGAAAGAACCCAGGTAGCGATCGTGGTAGCAGTCATAGACAGTTCTCAGCACGAAATGAGCGGCAATTTTTTTAAGCTTCGTAACTTTCTACTCATATTTTAATCGTCCCCAAGCATGAATTTTAAGCTGTCAGCTTTGCTTTTGGTTGAATTCTGCCAACGCTTTCCTGCAATTAGCGATCGTGCCACTCTTCTCAAATGGGAAACAGACCGATAAGATATTTAATTCAGTAGCCTTATTCTTAACGGATAAACCCCTATGACACCCTCTCTCGCAAACTTCCTTTACAGCCTCTTGGCTGGCGTAGTCATTGTTGTCATTCCGATCGTGGTTGGACTTGTTTTTATTAGCCAAAGAGATAAGATTCAGCGTCAGTAGTGTTGTGGTCTAACGTTCTAGTCTAGGTTCTCGTCTAAGTGCTGTAGTCTAAAGTACTGTGGGTCTAACGCGCTGTACTTTTACTCCCTACTTCTGCGGTATCTGTACTTCTGCGGTAGGGAAGCCCTCCTATCTGCGCTAGGATAAATCTGGTTTGAAACTTCGCCCGTTTCATTCCCATTCTCAACGCTTGAGACCCTCAATTCTCGTTTAGATTAGCCTCGGAGGTGGCATTGACGGCAGCGTTCGTCTGTCCATGATGCGATTCCGGGGCTTTTAAGCATCAAGTCATTTAGATTACGGCTAGATTACGGCATTTTTATTTCAGCATTCTGTTTCAGCATCGTGTGTATGCGAATCGGGTTGAACAATAAAGCAATGCCTTTTGCCGGATTGCAGTTGCGGATTCTACATTTACAGTCGCTAAGATAGGGACATAACATCGGAGAACTGAAATGGTAAACGTCGGATTCGGCTTGCCTAGCGTCCTTGGCATCGCGCTGATTCTTGCAGGAGCCGGACTATACTTTCTGCGGACGATGCGACCTGCCTTAGCCCGCGACCAGGATATTTTCTTTGCAGCCATTGCCCTGCTTTGCGGCGGCATTCTCTTCTTTCAGGGCTGGCGGCTTGATCCGATTTTGCAGTTTGCCCAGTTTCTCTCGACCGGGGCAGCCGGTTGGTTTGCGATCGAGGCAGTTCGTTTGCGCGGCATTGCCACAGAGCAGGCAAAGCGATCGACTCCGGTTGTGGATGAAGAGCGTCCAGTAAGCCGAGTTTATCGGGCTGAACTGGATGATCTCACGCCGATCGACGAACGCAGCCGAGTCAGTCCTTCGCGTCGGATTCGGGGCAGCCGGGATTCCAGAAACGAATATGACGACTATGCAGACGATCGCCGCCGGAGTCGCACCTCCGATTACCCTACAGGGGGAACAGCTTCGCAGCGCTATGTCGCAGACGATCGCTCTCGTCGTCGGGCTGCCCGACCATTGCCTCCCGATCGATCGCAGACAAACCGAGATTGGGATGATGATTTTGACAGCTCCTCAACGCGCAGACGGGATACAGATAGCCGGAACGTAGAGCCGCCCAGCTACGACAGCGACTATGGCTCAAGCGGCAGCTATAGCTCCAGCACCTATAATTCCAGCACCAACAATACGGATGAGTCGCCCCGTTCTCGTCGCCCCCGATCGAATTCGAGTGCTTCGCCACGTCGTCGCAGTTCTGAATCGATTCGATCGACCTCAGATGTCTCTTCGGATTACGTAGATTATCAACCTGTTGATTATCCTGATGAGCCTTAAGCCTTTACCTTTCTAAAAACCGAATTATTCCCAAATCATTTATCAGTGGGGGTGGAAATCTGAAGGAATTCAGTTTCTATCCCCTTTTCTGTCCAGGGCATACTGCCAATTTTTTGTGAGCTGATCTATTCTGAATAATCAGGATAGCTGGCTGGGTACTTTGAGACAGCGGGCATTGCCATTGACAAACGGGGAGGGGCATCAGCAGTTATAAAGCGAAATCATCAGTGATTCGCCGATCGCTGCAAATCAAAACCAGCCTGAGTTTTATCTGAGCCTTTCTTAAATTCCATCTGATCCATCTGACAATCTCCCAGCCAATCTCACATGACGCTTTAGCAATCTGTTAAGCGTTTCTCTAGCAGGGTAGACACCAGTTTGACCGGATTTAAAGGCTAAGACGGTGAATGGCATAAAGACGGCGGCAATTCATTTCCTTTAGACTCGATCGTAATCTATTCGTCTCCTCACTCTCATCAATCGCGTGGTGACAGCATGAATCGTAAATTTCTCCGCTCCGTAACTTCTGGTTTTGCAGTGCTAGGAACCGCACTTAGCTTTAATCTGCTGAATGCAGTCAGCTCAGTAGAACTGCTAAATCTGGCTCGTTTTGGGCAAACGAATGCCTCCTCTGCGCTGGCGCAAACCCAGGATCAGGAGGAAACCGTCAATGTTCGGGTGTATCAGCAGGCAAGCCCAGCGGTAGTCTCGATCAAGGCAGGGGAAGGGACAGGCAGCGGCATTGTAATTTCTCAGGATGGCTTAGTTTTAACGAATGCTCACGTCGTCAGCGGATCTGAAAAGGTCACAGTGACGCTGGCAGACGGGCGAGAATTTGAAGCCGAGGTTATCGCCTTTGGTGAAAATGGGCTAGATCTAGCAGCTGTGAAGATTGACGGACAGAATGATCTGCCAACAGTGCGGATCGCGCCTGCAGGATCGGTAGCAGTGGGTCAACGCGCCTTTGCGATCGGCAACCCCTTTGGACAGTTTCAGGGAACCTTCACTACAGGAATTGTTAGCCGGGTTGACAGCAATCGAGGCTTGATTCAAACTGATACGGCAATTAACCCCGGTAACTCTGGTGGACCATTGCTTAACGGTCAGGCAGAGCTGATCGGAGTCAACAGCGCAATTTTCTCTCCGGGCAGCAACGGCACGAATAATACGGGAATTGGCTTTGCTATCTCGGTCGATCGCGTCCAGCCTTTTCTAACTGCGGTGAGAGAGGGGAGTGCCCCGCGTGTCGCACAACAGTCGCCGCTGTTGGGAGGAGGCTATACTGCTGAACGAATTGCGATGAATAGGCCTGTGAGTGGGCGGCTCGATCGCGACAGCAATGTTTTGCCGACTGATCGCAGCTTCTTCGATGCCTACACTTTTGAGGGACGGCAGGGCGATCGCATCACGATCGAGATGAGCAGCAGCCAGGTTGATCCGTTTATCATTCTGCTCGCTCCAGATGGTCAAAACGTGGCTCAGGACGATGATAGCGGCGGTGGCTCGAATGCACGTGTCACTGCGGCTCTGCCTGTAGATGGCATCTACACGGTGCTGGCAAACACCTATGCGGCGGGCGAAACGGGCGACTACAGCATTCGATTGGCGGCGGGAGGATCAACCCCTCAGCAGCAGGGACAAACCTTGCAGCGTCAGAGCGGACAGGCACTTCTGCGCGAACAGGGAACACTGGGTCCAGGTTCGCCTGTGCTTCCTTCGGACGGCAGTTTCTATCAGGAATACAGCATTGAGGGGCGGCAGGGGCAGTCCATCACGGTTTCGATGGAAAGTTCCGACTTTGACACCTATGTCATCGTGGTTGATGCGAGCGAACGCGTCATTGCCCAAAATGACGATGCCACGCCGGAGAATACCAATTCGACCGTAACGGTAACGCTGCCGGAAAACGGAACCTATCGGATTATTGCCAACTCCTACGATCGCTCGGGACGCGGTTCTTTCACCCTGGAAGTCCGTTAGTTTTTCGCTTCGGGTGCTTCTGGGCGGGCGGCTTCTACTGGAGCAGAAGTGACATTGTCAATGGCAAGATTGAGCTGATAGTCAGTCGCAGTCTTTCCTCTGGCAACGATCACAATCTCGTAATAGCCAGACTGGGGTAGATTGCCCGTCCAGGTTACATCGGTTGAGTCTTCCAAAAGAACGGGCAATTCGCGGGTTGGCTTCGGCAAATAGATCGAGAGCAAGGTGCTTTGGGACGCAGCCTGGATATTCAGGCGCATGATCTGTCCCTCAGACAAGTTTGCC